>NZ_JBEYIS010000053.1:0-48727 GCF_040635975.1 Streptomyces sp. NPDC006798 | reverse complement strand
GGAGGTGCCCCCACCCGCGCCGCCAGGCGCAGGGGGCCGTAGGCGACCGACGACAACGCGGCGAGGCGCGGTGCCAGGGCACGCGAGCCCGGCAAGATCCGTCAGACACGCCCTAGCCCGCGGGCCAGGCAGTCGTCACCGCCGTCGGACCACGCCTCCTGGAGGGCCACCACATCGGGCTTCAGCTCCCGCAGTACGGCGAGTACGGCCTCCCGGCGCCGTTTCGGGTCCTCGAAGCGCCACCACACGTTCCACGTCACGATTCTCACCACGGCCGCCAGTCTGCCGGACCCGCCCGGCCGCCCCTGTCCCCGCCCCCCTGCCCCGGATCGCCGCGGCCACTGAGACTGAGGAAACGGGTGGGGCGGGAGGAACGACGAAAACCGGCCGGAAAGCGCCGATGCCGGTAGCGGGGCCGTAACGCCGCTCCCAGAATGCCCGCATGAAATTCAGCTACGCGTTGCTGCCCGACCACGCTCTGTCGGACGCCCTGGAGACCATCGAACTCGCCGACGAGCTGGGGTTCCACGCCTGCTACGCGGCGGACGAGACCTGGCACAAGGACCTGTGGATCCTGTTCGCGGCGGCGGCGGGCCGGACCCGTTCGATCCGGCTGGGCCCCAGTGTCTCGCCCATGCTGCTGCGGGAACCGACCCATGTGGCGCAGGCGCTGGCGACGCTGGACGAACTGTCGGGCGGCCGGGCCGAGGCGGTGCTGTCCAGCGGGAACACCGGGCTGCTGGAGCAGTACCGGATCGACCCCGCCCGGCTGCGGCCGCTGTCGCGGACCAAGGAGGCGCTCCAGGTGGTGCGGACCCTGCTGGACGAGGGGACGATCACCTTCGAGGGCGAGTTCTACTCCTACGACGGGCTGTTCACCTTCGCCCGGCCGGTGCAGGAGCGGGTGCCGCTGAAGCTGGGCGGGATGAAGGGGCCGCGTACCTTCGAGGTCGCCGGGGAGTTCTCCGACGGCTGCCACCACGCGCTGAGCTATACCCGTGAGGCGTATGCCTACATGGTCGACCATCTGCGGATCGGCGCCGAACGGGCGGGCAAGGACGTGACGTCCCTGGACATCGGCGCCTGGGTGGTCTTCGCCACGGCGGAGGACTCGGCCGCGGCCCGCGAGGCGGCCCGCAGCATGGTCGGGATCTACGCCTCGGCGATGTCGGACGAGCAGCTGCGGCGCAACGGGGTGGATCCGGCGGAGCTGAAGCCGGTGGTGGACGCGATCCGGGCCGGGGACCTGGCCCGGGGTATCGAGCTGACGTCGCCGGAGGTGACCGAGCGGCTGTCGGTGTCGGGGACGCCGGAGGAGTGCGTGGCGAAGATCCGGGACGAGATCGCGGTGGCCGGGGTGAACCATGTGGTCTGCGGTGTGACGGACCGGACGCTGGTGAAGGCGTTCGCGGACCGGGATCTGCCCGAGGTGCCCGGGGCGCGGGAGCAGCTCCGGCTGATCCACGACCGGATCATGCCCGCGTTCACCTGACCGGCGGCAGCGGCGGGGCGCGTACCGGCCCGGCCCGGGAGGGCGACCCCGGCGCCGGGCCGGGGTCGTATCCGTGGGAGGGTCGGGGCTGATCGGAGGCGGGCCGGAGTGCCGACCGGGGGCCCGTCCCGTTCCATGAAGGCAGGAAGATCCACGCCCCGCCGCCGGACGCCCCGGCGGCGGTCCCGGCATCCGCCCCGTCGTCCGCCCGTCGTCCCGGCGCCGTCCCAGCAGAGAAGGGTTCGTCCCCCGTGAGCAAGATCCCCACCATCACCCTGAACAACGGTGTCGAGATGCCGAGACTGGGCTTCGGTGTCTGGCAGGTCTCCGACGAGGAGGCGGTACGGGCGGTGACGACGGCCGTCGAGGCCGGCTACCGCAGTATCGACACGGCGGCGGCGTACGAGAACGAGACCGGCACCGGGCAGGCCGTCGCCGCCTCCGGCGTACCCCGTGAGGAGCTGTTCCTCACCACCAAGCTCTGGAACAACGACCACGGCTACGACAGCGCGCTCCGCGCCTTCGACGCGTCCCTCGCCCGGCTCGGCACCGACTACGTGGATCTGTATCTGATCCACTGGCCGGTCCCCCGGCGTGACACCTATGTGGACACCTGGCGCGCTCTGGAGAAGATCCTCTCCGAGGGCCGGGCCCGGGCGATCGGGGTGTCGAATTTCCTGCCCGCGCATCTGGACCGGCTGGCCGACGAGACGTCGGTGGTCCCGGCGGTCAACCAGATCGAGCTGCATCCGCAGCTCCAGCAGGCCGAGTCGCGCGCCGCGCACCGGCGGCTCGGTGTGGTGACCGAGGCATGGTCCCCGCTGGGCCAGGGCAAGGGCCTGCTGACGGTCCCGGCGGTGGCCGCGGTGGCGCGCAAGCACGACCGCACCCCGGCCCAGGTGGTGCTGCGCTGGCACCTCCAGTCGGGGCATGTCGCCATTCCCAAGTCGGTGACCCCGTCCCGGATCCGGGAGAACATCGACATCTTCGGCTTCGAGCTGGACGACGACGACCTCGCGGCCTTCGCGGCGCTGGACGAGGGGCGGCGGCTGGGCCCGGACCCGGCGGAATTCGGCTGAAGGGACAACTCCCTCCGGGCTCGGGCGGTTCGGCGCGCCGGGCGTCTCGTACGATCGGTGATCACATCACGAACGAGGGGTACGGGACGTTGAGCGGGGCTTTCACACCGGGCCGCCATCTGGTGCGCAATGTCGGCAGTGGTCTTGTCCTGGAGGTGTACGGCGGCTCCAGGGGCAGCGGGGCCGTCGTCCAGCAGGCGGTGGAGACCGGGGAGCCGGTACAGCAGTGGCTGATCGAGCCGGTGCCCAACGGCAGCGGTCTCCACCACTTCGTCAACACGGCCAGCGGCAAGCGGCTGGACGTCGCCGACGCCTCCACCGAGAACGGGGCCCGGATCCAGCAGTGGCGGCCGAACAACTTCGGCGCCCAGGAGTGGATCATCGAGTCCCTGGTGGAGACGCCGGGGACGTATGCCGTGGTCAGCTTTGTCAGCGGACTGCTGCTGGAGGTCGCCGACGGCAGTACGGAGGCCGGGGCGCGGATCCAGCAGTGGGAGGACACCGACGGTCCGCACCAGCAGTGGCGGCTCGAACCCCGCTGACCCGAGTCCGGTGGCCCGCGGCCCCGAACGGGGACCCGTCCCTCCGCGAGGACGGTCGGGAGAGCCACCCAGGTGGCGCTGGGGGTCCCCCATGGCCGAAGGCATAGGGGCGGAACTGCGCGAACAGCCCGCCACCGGGGTGCGGACCGCGAACAAGGGCCGGCCGCCGGGCGCACCCCGGGTAGCGGGGCGGCGCCCGGGAGCGGCCGAGGCCGGGGACACACGCCGGGCGCGACGCGGATACCCGGCGTAGCCCGCGGCGGGCGGGCTCAGCCCCGGCGGGCCGTGTGCACGGTCCGGGCCGCCAGCAGGAAGACGTCCGGCCGGGTCGCGAGGCCCTGCGGATCGTCCGGGTCCAGCAGCCGGTCGATCACCTTGAGGTCGTCCTCGTCCAGCCATCGATCGGCCGACTCGCGCCGCCGGGACAGGGCCAGCGCCACATGCTCCCGGGCCGCCTCCGGCAGCGGCGCGGGCAGGTCCAGCAGGAAGGACTTGGTGCCGCCGCCGGTCAGCCCGGCACCCGCCAGCATCTCCCGCCAGTCCTCCGGCTCGTCCTTCGCGCCGGGCAGGGCGTCCCGCATCTCGGCGAACCAGAGACTGTGCGCGCCTTCGAGCCTGGCTTCCAGTCCGGGCCGTCCGATGCCGATGTCCCGGGGCAGATGGCGGGCCGTCAGACCGCCCTCGACGACGGCCAGCAGTCCGCCGGTCCGCAGCAGTCCGGCCAGTCCGGCGACGGCCGCCCGCTGGTCGCCGATGTGGTGCAGGGAGTCGCCCGCCCAGACCACGTCGGCCGTGCCCAGGGCGGCGAGGTCGCCGGGGAGTTCGGCGTGTACGGCGCGGAAGCGGTCGGAGTAGCCCGATCGGACGGCCCGCTCGGCGGCCCGGTCCAGCAGTTCGGGGGTGGCGTCGACGGCGACGACCTCGGCGTACGGGAAGACCTCGGCGAGCAGCGCGGTCAGTACGCCGGGTCCGCTGCCGACGTCCAGTACCCGGCGGACCGCGCCCGCCGGGATCTGTCCGGCCAGCCAGCCGGTGGCCTCCCGGTAGAGGGGCCCGTTCAGCTCGGCGCCCTGCTCCAGCAGGGGTGCCATCACATTCCAGTCGATGTCGGTGCTGTCGTGGTGGTGTCCGTGTCCCTGGCCGTGGCCCGGGCCGTGGTGATCGTTTCGGCTCATGCTGACAGGGTGGACCGCTGTGGCCGTTCCGGCGAACTTTGTTGCCGATTCGGCAAACCCTGGCTCAGACCGGGTCAGCTCAGCTCAGTTCAGTTCAGATCGGCTCAGCCGGAAACGGCCCGGGACACGGGTCGGCCGGGGGCGGATCCGGCGGCCGGCCGGCCGAGGACGGCTCCCGCGGCGGCCGGGGCGCCGCCGGTGCGGTACTCCTGGGGGCTGACGCCGCGGACCCGTTTGAAGGCTGCGCTCAGGGCGAAGGAGCCGCTGTAGCCGACCTTCCGGGCGATCGTGTCGACGGTGGCGTCCGACTGCCGCAGCAGCTCGGCCGCGAGATCGAGCCTTCGGCGGGTGAGATGGGCCATCGGGGGCTCCCCGACCAGCTCGTGGAAGCGCCGGGTGAGGCCCGCGCGGGACACCCCGCTCTTCTCGGCGAGCGATGCCACCGTCCACGGACGGGCCGGATCGTCCTGGATCAGCCGCAGGGCGCGGCCGGTGACGGGGTCGGCCATGGCCCGGTACCAGCCGGGCGCACGGGCCTCCGGCCGGGAGAACCAGGCCCGCAGCGCCACCACCAGCAGCAGATCGAGCATCCGGTCCAGCATCACACTCTGCCCCGGCTCGTCCCTGGCGATCTCGTCCTCCAGGACCGGCAGCAGCGGACAGGCCCATTCGCCCGCCCGCAGATGGACCAGCGGCGGGAGGGCGGCCAGCAGCCGTCCGCCGACCTCGCCTTCCAGGGGGTACGTCCCGATCTGTACGACGTCCCGGCCGTCGGGGGCGTTGCCCCAGGTCCGTACGCCCATCGCCAGGGTCTCGTGGAGCGGTTCGCCCCACGGCGAACGGCAGGCGCCGCCCGGACCGACCAGCGCGCCGGGCGGGGTGTCGGGGTGGTCGGCGACCGTATACGGGTCCGGGCCCCGGAGGATCGCCACATCGCCGGGGCGTACCAGCACGGGCTCGCCCCCGTCGGGCACGATCCACGCCTCGCCGTCCGTCGGGCACAGCAGCGACAGCGGCGCCCGGTCCTCGACCCGGACCGACCACGGCGGTTCCATCACCATCCGCAGCAGGAAGGCGCCCCGGGCCCTGGGCCCGTCCAGCAGTCCGGCGAGTACGTCCATGACCTCAGCGTAGAGGCAGCGGCCCGGCGGCTGAGCCGGACGCGTATGGGGTTGAGCCGCCCGCGCATGTCCTCCGGCGCCCCGGGCCGGGAGGCTTGGGGCATGACACAGAACATCCAGCACACCGAGCGGCACGCCCAGCGGGACAACGGCACGGGGAACACCGGCGCGGGGACCACGGTCCTGGTGACGGCGGCGACGGGCAAGACCGGCCGCCGGGTGGCGGAGCGGCTGTCGGCGGCGGGCCACACCGTCCGGGCCGGATCCCGGACCGGGGAGACCGTCTTCGACTGGACGGACCCCGCGACCTGGGCCCCGGCCCTCAAGGACGCCGATCTCGCGTATGTGAACTACTTCCCGGACCTGGCGGCGCCCGGCGCGTCCGAGGCACTGCGGGCCTTCGGCCGGGCGGCGGCCGACGCCGGGGTGCGGCGGCTGGTACTGCTCTCGGGCCGGGGCGAGCCGGAGGCGGTGGCGTCGGAGGAGGCCCTGCGGCAGGCGGGCGTACCGCTGACCGTGGTGCGGGCGGCGTTCTTCGCCCAGAACTTCAGTGAGGGGCCGATGGCCGAGGGCCTGGACCGGGGCGAGATCGTCTTCCCGGCCGGGGAGACGGCGGAGCCGTTCATCGACGCCGACGATCTCGCGGACGTCCTGGTCACGGCGCTCACCGAGGACGGACACACCGGGCGGACGTACGAGGTCACCGGGCCCCGGCTGCTCACCTTCGCGGAGGTGGCGGCGGAGATCTCCCGGGCCTCGGGGCGCGAGATCGCCTATGTCGCGGTACCGGGCGAGGCGTACGCGGCGGCGCTCCGGCAGGCCGGGTATCCGGACGAGGACGCGGCCTGGGTGGCCGAACTGTTCGTGACGCTGCTGGACGGGCACAACGCGAGCACGACGGACGGGGTGCGGGAGGTGCTCGGCCGGGAGCCGCGCGACTTCACCGAGTTCGCCGACCGGGAGTGGGGCGGCGGGAACTGACGGACGGGGATGCCGGGCGGCGGATGGCGGCTGGGCCCGCGGTCGCGGGCGGGCGGGGCGCGGAGATCCGGCGGGGGCGCCCGGGCGCGTACCGCCGCCGCGTCAGCCGTCCGGCCCTGCCGGTCCGTTCAAGCCGTCGGGGGGCTCCGGCCGCCCCTCCGGTCCGAGGGCGTCGAGGACCCGTTCCACGGGGTCGGCTTCGGCCGCCCGCTTGTCGGGGCGGTAGCGGACGACCCGGGCGAATCGGAGGGTGACGCCCGCCGGGTAGCGGGTCGACCGCTGGACTCCGTCGTACGCGATCTCCACGACCAGCTCGGGCCGTACCCGTACGGTGAATCCGTCGTCGGATACGGCCAGCTCGCCCAGCCGGCGGGTCTGCTCGCGCAGCGTCTCGTCCGTGAGGCCCTTGAAGGTCTTCCCGAGCATCACGAAGGAGCCGTCGGGGGCCCGCGCGCCGAGATGGAGGTTGGAGAGCAGCCCGGTCCTGCGGCCGTGGCCCCATTCGGCGGCGAGTACCACCAGATCGAGGGTGTGGACGGGTTTCACCTTGAGCCAGGACCGGCCCCGGCGGCCCGCGACGTAGGGCGCGTCGGCCGCTTTGACCAGGACTCCCTCGTGGCCGCGGGCCAGGGTGTCGGTGAGGAAGTCCTCGGCGGCCGACCGTTCGCCGGGGTCGGCGGGGTCGGCGACGGCCAGCCCCCGGACCCGGGCCGACTCCGGGAAGAGCCCGGCCAGTACGGTACGGCGCTCGGATCCCGGCAGATCGAGGGTCTCCTCGCCGTCGGCGGCGAGTACGTCGAAGAAGACCGGGGTGAGGGGCAGGGCGGCCCGGGCGGCCGCGACATCGGCCCGTGAGCCGACCCGGGCGGCGATCCGCTGGAACGGCACCGGGCGGCCCGCCGGATCCAGGGCGATCACCTCGCCGTCGACGGCGAACCGGTCCCCGGACGCGCCGAGCGCCGCCGCCACCACCTCCGGCAGCCGGTCCGTGATCTCGTCCAGCGACCGGGTGAAGACGCGTACGGTACGCCCGTCCCGGTGTACCTGGACCCGGATTCCGTCAAGCTTCTCCTCGACCACACAGGCGGTGCCCAGGGTCGTGATCGCCTCGGTGACGGAGGCCGCGGTGTGCGCCAGCATCGGCAGTACGGGGCGGCCGACCCGGAGCCGGAACCGGCCGAGGGCGGCGGGCCCTTCGGCGAGCAGCGCGGCGGCGACCCGGGTCGGCGAACCGTCCAGCATCACGGCCCGGCGTACCGCTCCGGGCGCGGCCCCGGCGGCCCTCGCGACCGCCTCCAGGGCGACGGCGTCGAGCGCGCCCTGTCGTACCTCCCCCAGCAGCAGCCGGGTCAGGAACTCCTGCTCGGGGGCGGTCGCGGCGGCCAGCAGCCCGTTCAGCGCGCGGGCCCGGGCGGCCCGGGAGCCGGGCCCGGTGATCGCGGCGAGCCGGGTCAGCGCGGCATCGGCGGCGGCGACCGTGAGAGTCGGCGCGGCGGCGGGCGGCGGGGGGTCCTTCAGAGCGCTCCAGCCGATCCCGATCCGGCCCTGGGGCAGCCGTCCGGAGAGATAGGCGATCACCGGGGCTGCCTCGTCGGGCGCGGTGTCCGTGAGGAGTCCGGCGAGCAGTTCGGTCTTACGGGATCTGGCGGAGGCGTCGGCCACCGCGCGGGACACCTCGGCGAGCCGTGCCAGCAGCATGCGGCCATGGTGCCCCGGCCGGGCCCGGGCCGCACCCTCGGCGCCGGACCCACCGGCGGAACGGGGCCCGCGGGCGGCGCCGGGCGGGAAGGTCTCCCGGCCGGGCCACGCCCTCTCAACAGCGCCGTCCGCCCGGAAGGCGGGGCCGGTGCGGGCCATTCGCAAGGGCGGTGAGGCCCGGCGGAGTCAGGGGTTCCCTCGTACCGGACACTCGGGAAATCCCGACGACGTCGGGCCCGGCGGCCCCTTCCCCTGCCCGAAGGGCCACGGGGGAGAGTGCGCGGGCCGGGCGTCGCTGACCGGGCGGGGGCTCTACGGGACACGCCCCGGACCTGGCCGGGGCCGGGCCGTGGCCGGGCGGCGATGGGGTGACGGTGGCGGAAACGGCAGGTGGCGCGGGGGTGGACCGCCGGGAAACGAGCTGGAGATTGTGCAAGAACCTTGTCCAAAAAACTCGGAACCCCGGGGGGATCGGGTACGTGTGTGCGAAACCGTGGGTACCGTGTGGTCGCGAACCCGCGGCTACGGGCCGCGGCGGACTCCACGACGGACGGCCGCGTTCGGCGGCGGTCACCGGGCAGGAAGGAGCCGAGTGGGCGGCAAGAGCACCCGGAGTGCGATGCGCGAGCTGCGCGACGATCTGCGGAGCGCGCTCGAACTGGCCCGGCCCGAGGGCCACCAGCAGGTGTTCGCGGCCCTCTGCGACCGGCTGAGCGAGCGGCGGGGGCGGCCGGTGGTGCTGCGTCTGGTGGAGTTCCCGCCGGGGACGGCCAGCGGGCTCTACCTCGATATGACCGACCGTGATGTCATCTGCGTCCAGTCGAACACCCACCCCTCCCACCAGTTGGTGATCTTCGGTCACGAGGTCTGGCACATGATGGCGGGCCACGGCGGGCGCCCGGCCGACGGCCGCGACACCCGGCCCGACGGGGGCTCCGGAGCCCCGGCCGGGGCGGTGCCGTCGCAGCGGGGCCCCGGGTCCGGCCGCACGGCCGGCCACGGGTCCCCGGCCGGCCGTCCCGAGGGGATGACCACCGCCGTCCAGAGCCTGGCCGCCAGGACCGACTTCCGGCAGCGGCAGGAGACCGAGGCCGAGACCTTCGGACTGGAACTCGGCGCCCATCTGCGCGGCTGGCTGGACGGCCCGCGCAGGTCCGCGCCGCGCAGCGCGCTGGCCCGGCGGATCGAGACGTCCCTGGGAAAGCACCGGACCGGCTGACCCCGGGTCCGCCCCGCGCCGCCCCGTACGAACACGGGCCGATCCGTACGGACACCCCCGGGCCCGGGCGGACCTGCGACGGAATCCCCGGCGCGCATCACCCGTCCGTCGTATTACCTTCTGGGGTATGACAACTCTGGTGACCGCCCCGGGCGTCGGCCCCCTGCTGCGCGGCTGGCGGGAGCGTCGCGGCGTCAGCCAGCTCGATCTGGCCCTGCGCGCCGACTCGTCGTCCCGCCATATCAGCTTTATCGAGACCGGACGGTCCCGCCCCAGTGAGGAGATGATCCTCCGGCTCGCGGACCAGCTCGACGTCCCCGTACGCGAGCGGAACGCGCTGCTCCTCGCGGGCGGTTACGCGCCCCGCTTCCCCGAGACGCCGCTCGACGATCCGTCGATGGAGGCGCTGCTGGAGGGGCTGCGGCAGTTGCTGCACGGCTACGACCCCTATCCGGCGGTCGTCGTGGACGGGCTGTACAACGTGGTGGCGGCCAACCTCGGCATGACCCGGCTGCTGGAGGGCGTCGCGCCGCATCTGCTGGCGCCGCCGCTGAACGGGATGCGCGTCACGCTCCACCCGGAGGGGCTGGCGCCGCGGATCCGCAATCTGCGGGAGTGGCGGCACCACCTGCTCCACCAGATGGACCGCCAGCTCGCCCTGGTCCGTTCGGACGCCCTGCGGGAGCTGTACGAGGAGGTGTCGGCCTATCCGCTGCCGGAGGACGCCGCGGGCTCCGAGGGCGACGAGCCGTCGGCGTACCCCTTCCTGGCGCTGCCGATGGTGCTGGAGCACGACGGGCGGGTGCTGTCGCTGATCTCGTCCATCTCCACGTTCAACACCCCGATGGACGTGACGGTCTCGGAGCTGGCCATCGAGACGTTCCTCCCGGCCGACCCGGAGACGGTCGCCTATCTCCGCTCCTTCGCCTGACGCCCGTCTTCGGGCGGCAGAGAACCGGCGGGTCCCGCGCCGCTCACGAAGGAGTGGTGCGGGACCCGCCGGTGGGGGGCGGACCGGGCCCCGCGGCCCGGCCCGTACTCAGCGGGCGGTGGCGAGGGACCGCAGCGCCGACCACT
The DNA here is from genome assembly GCF_040635975.1 of Streptomyces sp. NPDC006798. Classification (NCBI taxonomy): domain Bacteria; kingdom Bacillati; phylum Actinomycetota; class Actinomycetes; order Kitasatosporales; family Streptomycetaceae; genus Streptomyces; species Streptomyces sp. NPDC006798. The sequence goes on along the minus strand of NZ_JBEYIS010000053.1, from coordinate 38,343 downwards.
GGAGGACGGCGAATCCGCCGACCGTCATGGCCTGGGCCGGGATCCACACGGCGCCCGCGACGGTGGCGTCGAACCAGAGGACCACCGAGACCACACTGAGCAGGGCCCATACGGCGTTGGCGTCGACGATGGCCTTCACGGCGGCCGGGGACGGTACCGGCCGGGAGCCGGTCAGGCCGACACCGACGGCGAAGACGACGAGGAAGGCCCCGAGGCCGAACAGCAGCCCGCTGTCGATCCCGAGCAGCCGTCCCACGGGGCCGGACGCGGCCACGTAGACCAGTCCGTTGACCCCGGTGACGACGGCGTCGAGGGCGAGGAATCGACGCAGGATCTCGGTCCGGTCGTCGGTACGGGCGACCGTGGCGAGCAGAGCGGTTGCGGTCATGGGAATCAGCCTCCATCAGGCGGTGGTCGGCCGTCGGGCCTGCGGTCGGGGGGCCGGACCCCGGGTGGAGTGCGCCGCCCGGGATCCGATGGCAGAAGACTGCCGGTGCGGGCCCGGCCTGGTCGATTACTCGACAGGTAATGCCCGGCGGGCGCGGTGGGACGGCGCCGGTCGGGACCGTGGGAGCACAGCGCCGGGGCGGGTGGAAAGAGCCGCGCGGGGCGGTACGGATTCAGGCGGGGCGGTACCCCCGCGGTGCGGTGCGGGCGGTACGGGGCACGGTACGGTCGTCCGCACTGCCGGGCCGACCTCCCGGCGCCGTACCGAAGGAGCCCGCCGATGAGTCCCGCCCCCGAAACCGGCCGCCCTGCCCCCGGCTTCACGCTCCCGGGAGGGGTCCTGGCCGACGGGGAGTTCCGCCCGGCGGACTACACCCTGGACGGCGCGCCGGGCCGTCCGCTGGTGCTGGCCTTCTACCCGGGCGACGACACCCCCGTCTGCACCAAGCAGCTCTGCTCGTACTCCAGCGGTCTGGAAGCCTTCACCGACTGCGGGGCCGAGGTGTGGGGCATCAGCCCCCAGGGCGTCGACAGCCATGAGGCGTTCGCCCGGAAACACGGTCTGCGGATGCCGCTGCTGGCCGACCGGGACCGCGCGGTGGCCAGGGCGTACGGCATCGCGGCCCCCGGGATCGGGCTGCGGCGCGCGGTCTTCGTCGTCGCCCCCGACGGCACGCTCCACTGGAAGCACACGACGCTTCTGGGCGCGACGTTCCAGTCGACGGAGAAACTCGCGGCGCGGCTGGCCGAGTTCGCCTCCTGACCGGCCGGGACACACCGTCGAACGCGTCCCGTCCCGGAACCCGGGAACGGCTCGGCGGCGTAGGTGACCGGTGGGCCGGCCGGCCCGGGGCCGGCCGACCCGCACGGGTCAGACCGTGCCGTCGTCCTTGGCCCGGGCCAGGACCGGGGCGGGCTCGGTCCGGGGCCCGGATTCCTTCGGCTCGGCGGCGTCGGGGGCCGCCGGGGGCCGCCGGCGGGAATCCCGTTCCTCGGCGGCCTCGGCGGCTCGGGCCGCCTCGGCGCGCAGCATGGCGTTCAGGGCGGCGAATGGGTCGATGGGCATGGCGGTACACCTCGGGGGGTGGGAAGGGGGCGGCGTTCTCGTCGTCTGGCGGCGGGAAACGGCCGACGGTCGGCTGAGACGGCCGGAGTAACTGGCCCGGCCGTACGGCCCCGTCAGCAGCGCAGCACCACACCCCGGGCGGCGGACAGCCCGGACAGCGCGGCGGGGGCCCGCCGGGGGACCGGCCTCGGCCGGACCGCACCGGGCCGGGACGTCCTGCCCCGGCGGCCCCGGGCGGACCTGGCCCGGGAGCCCGGTGCAGGGTTCCCCACCGCCTCCTCGGCCTGCGCCGAGGAAGCCGCTCCGTCACCGGTGGCCGAGACGGGGATCCTCGCCTCGGCGGCCTCCGCCGACTGCGCCCCCGCCGCCACGGACGTCCCCAGCAGCGCGAGCAGCGCGACCACCACGGTCAGCGCGCCGCGCCAAGCGACGACACCGACCGCGCGGCAGGGCGGCACGACCGGGGGATTCTTCATGGCGGCGCGACCTCCTGAACATGCGTCCAGTGCCCGCTATCGGCCGCCGCGCGCCGACACTGAAGCCGGATCCCCCCGTCCGGAGGACAGGCATTAGCCCGATTCCCGTCGTGCCGGACGCACCGTCACCACCCGAACGCCCCGAACCGCACAGCCCGACGGCGCTACGCCCCGGCCCCGAACCCGCCGCACCGGATACCGCCTGCCCGAAGAGGACAGCCCCGGACTCCGGCACCGGGGGCGCCGGAATCATCCCGATCCGGCTCCGGCTGCTGAGCCGGGTCGACCGCGGTCCGGCCCCGGATTCAGCTCCGACTCCGGCCGGGCTCCGGGTGAGGTTCCGGCTCGGCCCGTGTACCCGGCTCCGAGGCCGGACCCTGAACCGGCCCCTCCCCCGAGCGGGCACCCGGACCGGACCCCGGCTCCCGGTCCGACGCCGGGCCCGCCCCGGACTCCGAGTCCTGACGGGGGTCGTGGCCCGGTCCCGGGCCCGGGTCCTCGCCCGGGCCGGGTGTGTCGACCGGTATCCGCGGCTCGGTGGACTCCGCCAGCCAGCGGCGCAGTACGGCGTGCACCTGCTCCGCGCCGACCAGTTCGGTGCCGTCCGCCACCGGGGGCGACAGCTCGGCGGGGGAGAGCAGGAACGGCTGGGACTGCTCCCCGCCGAGACCGCCGTGGGAGCCGATCTGCGCCTCGAAGGCGTGCACCCGGCCCGTCTCGGGATCGAACATCGAGTTGATCATGATGTCGGCGACATGCGGAAAGCCGTCCGTACGCCGTACGGCGTCCGCCGCGCCCCGGCCGAAGACGGCGAGCGGGCCGCTGTCGTCGGTCAGCTCGGCGACCGGGACCTCCGCCCCGGCGGGTCCGAGGACCACCGAGCCGTGCCGTTCGCTCCGCACCAGCAGAAAGCCGATGCCGGGATGGTTGGCCAGGGTGCTCAGCAGCGCCGGGTGACGGGCGTCGATCTCCTCCTTGGTCAGCCGCTCGGGCGTGTCGCAGAACGAGACCAGCGCCAGATTGCCCGATGCCAGCACCACGGGTTCCGAGCCGGGCCCGGGCCGCTGCTCGTCGGCGCCGTCCACCGGGTCCCGGTGGAGGGCGGCCCGGAGCGCGACCCGGGCGGCCTCCCGGGCCTCGGCGCCGCTCCGGGAGCGCTCGGCGCGCCGGGACACGGGCAGTCCGCAGCCGGCCCGGACGAGGTCCCGCAGCGTCAGCCCGTAGGCCCCCTCGAAGGTCTCACCGGGGCTCTGGCCGTGATCCGAGAGGAGCGTGATGTGGTACGGGCGGGGCGCGTGCTCGGCGACCTTGGCGATCAGGGCCAGGGACCGGTCCAGCCGCTCCAGCACCCGGGCCGCGTCCCGGCTGTGCGGCCCCGAGTGGTGCGCCACCTCGTCGTAGGCGACCAGGTCGGCGTAGACCGCGGTCCGGCCCGCGAACATGTCACCGATCACCGCGGCGACCACGACGTCCCGCTCCACCACCGTGGCGAAGGCGCGGATCAGCGGATAGAGCCCGCCCCGCTTCACCCGGGGCCGGTCGCCCCGCAGCCGGGCCCGGGTGGACTGCCCGATCTCCCGGCCGGCCTCGGCGAAGAACGAACCGGCGGTGCGTACCGCGTTCGCCGGGTCGGAGAAGTAGGCGAAGTACCCCGCGCGGGAGCGGTTGGCCCGGCCCCGCCGGGCGGCGACGGAGAGCACCAGGGCCACCTGGTCGGCGCCGCCGCTGAACAGATTGCCCCGGCTCGCGCCGTCCCTGGCGAGCAGCCCGGCGTCCCCGGTCCGCTCGACCGCCCGGCGCTGGAGCTCGACGGCGCTCCCGGGCCGGTTGGAGACCATCAGCCGGCCGGTGTCCTTCTCGTACCACCGGAAGGCGGGCACGTCGAAGGTGGTGCCGTGCAGGATGCCCAGCTGGCTCGCGCCGGTCTGGCTGGACCAGTCGGTGCGCCAGGGGGTGAGCCGGTGGCCGTCGTCCAGCCACTTGGCGACCGTCGGCATCAGCCCGTCCTTGGCCGCGCGCAGCAGTACCTCGTGGCCGACGCCGTCCAGTTGGAGGAAGACCATGCCGTGGCAGTCGTCGCACACCTCGCCACCGCGGCGTCTGCGCCGGGTCGCCAGCCGGGACAGCCGCCGCCGGTAGGCGTTGTCGTCGCGGACGGCGAGCGCGGTGGAGGTCGCGGACGCCACGGCGGACATCACCGCGGCCACCACGACCGCGGTCTCCGGGCTCACGTCGCCCCGGCCGTCGGGGATCAGCCACAGCGCCACCAGCAGCAGCGAGCCGTTGAGGAAGAACACCAGCAGGCCGAGGACGAGCGCCGGGACGAGCAGCAGGGCCCGCACCAGCAGCGGCCACACCAGGGCCGACAGCAGACCGAAGGCGCCCGCGCCCCAGGCGGCCGTGAGAGCCGTCCGGGTGAGGCTGTCGCCGTCGGGGGCCTGGAGCCGGAAGTCGGGCAGGGCACCGGCCAGCGCCAGCATGGTGAGGGTGGACACCCCCCACACCACGATCACCCTCAGCAGGGCGCCACCCGCCCTGTGCCATCGGCCTTCGGTCACGCCCTGTTCACCCCGTACTCGTGCCGTGCTGTCCGTACGCCGGGCGCGCGGACCGCCCCGCGGCCCTCCGACTACGGCCCCGGCCCCACGCCGGGCCTCCAGACTCGCACAGACCCGGCCCCGGCCCCGGCTGCCTGTGGACAACTCCCCGTCACCACAGGTCGTCGGCGAACACCCCCGCCGACACCGGGCCGGGGCGGCGCGGCCCGTACCACCGCACGGCGACCGCCTTCGAGCCCGCGCGCGCCGAATGCGGACCGTCCCGCCTCCGCCCGGCCCGGCCCCGGTCCCCGGGACGCGGGCGGACCCCCGAGGTGATCGCAGTAATGTGGGGCGGGAAGCCCGCGCGCGGCGGCGTGGGCGCGGGGCGGCCGGGAGCCTCGCGCCGACCGCTCCGCGACCGCCGGACGGAGAACGGCGGGGGACGGCGGGCGCGGAGGAGGGGCGTGTGATGGTGGAAGTCACCTGGTGGGGGCATGCCACCTGTACCGTCGAGGACTCCGGTACGCGCGTCCTCACCGATCCCCTCTTCGTCCGGCGCCTCGCCCATCTGCGCCGCAGGCGCGGTGCGGTACCGCCGCCCGAGGCCGCCGTCGCCGACGCCGTCCTCGTCTCGCATCTCCACTCCGACCACCTCCATCTGCCGTCCCTGTCCCGGCTGGCCCCGGGGACGGCGCTGGTGGTCCCGCGCGGCGCGACCCGCGCGGTTCCGGCGCTGGCCCGGCTCGGGCTGCGGATCACCGAGGTCGGGCCCGGCGACACGACGACCGTGGGCGAGTTGGCCGTGCGGGCCGTCCCCGCCCTCCACGACGGCCGCCGACTGCCCGTCGGCCCTCATCGCTCCCCCGCACTCGGCTATGTGGTCGAAGGCGAGGCCAGGACCTACTTCGCGGGCGATACGGGTCTCTTCGAGAGCATGGCCGACGAGGTCGGCCCGGTCGACGTGGCACTGTTGCCGGTCGGCGGCTGGGGCCCGTTCCTGGGCCACGGCCATCTCGACGCCGGCCGGGCGGCGCAGGCGCTGGCCGCGCTCCGGCCCCGTTTCGCCGTCCCCGTCCACTACGGCACGTACTGGCCCATCGGCCTCGACCACATCCGCCCGCACGAGTTCCACTCCCCCGGCGACGAGTTCGTCCGGCACTCGGCCCGGCTGGCGCCCGGAGTCTCCGTACACCGCCTCGGCCACGGGGAACACCTCAGACCCGGTGCCCCGGAGGACGGCCGGTGACCATCCGCTTCCCGGACGTCCTCGGGCCCGTCACCGAGACGATGGCCCGGCTGCCGTCCGAATCCACCCAGCAGGCCGTCGGCTATCCGTCCCTCTTCCTGCTGGTGACCCTGGGCGCGCTGGTCCCGGTGATCCCGACCGGCGCGCTCGTCAGCTCGGCGGCCGTCGTCGCCCTCCACCAGACCGCGCCGCTGGCCCTCCTGCACGTCTTCGTGGTGGCGTCGCTCGCCGCGTTCCTCGGCGACATCACCCTCTACTGGCTGGGGCAGCGGGGCGTACGGTCCCGCAACGGCTCACGCTGGCTGGCCGAACTCAAGTCCCGGGCCGCCCCGGAACGGATCGCCCAGGCCCAGGAGAAGCTGGCGGAGCACGGCGTCACGGTCCTCGTGCTGTCCCGGCTGGTGCCCGCCGGGCGGATCCCGGTGATGCTGGCCTGTCTGCTGGCCAGGATGCCGATGCGGGCCTTCGTCCGGGGCGACGTACCGGCGTGCCTGGCGTGGGCGGCGACGTACCAGCTCATCGGCGTCCTCGGCGGCTCCCTCTTCGACGAGGCATGGCAGGGCGTGGCGCTCGCCGTGGCACTGACGGTGGTGATCAGCGCGGCACCGGTGCTCTGGCGGCGGCTGCGGCGCGGCCGGCCGGACTCGGCGGGCGGCCGGGCCTGACGCCGCGGGTACGGGGCCGGGCCCGTACCCGGCGGTCACCGCAGCTCGTCGAAGACCGTCGCCAGGGTCGCCAGAGCCGTCGCGACCTGCGGCAGTTCCAGGGGCGCGGGCGAGGCGAGTGACTCCAGCCGGGCCTCCGGGTCGGGCCCGGCGAGCGGCGCGACCGGCAGCCGGGCCCGGAGCGCGCCGAGTTCGTCGCCGAACCGGTGACCGCCGGGTACGGAGACCCCCAGGCGGCCCGTCAGATACTCCTCGAGATCCATCGAGTCGTTCACGCCCCGGGCCGCGAGCCCGGCCCGCAGCGGGCCCAGGTCCGCGTACACATGGCGCCCCGCCCGGGGCGGCCGGGCCAGCGCGCCCGCCGCGAGCACCGCGAGATGGGCGGCCTCGGCGAGGCGTCCGTACATCGCGGCGGCGGCCTCCGCGCGGGCCGTGACCGGCGCGGGCTCGTCCAGCGCGGTCGCGGCGGCCGCCGCGACCGGCTCGGCGACGGCCGCGCCGAGCGCCGTCAGCACATCGAGCGCCCTGGCCCGGTGGGGGCCCTGTGCCGCCGGGAATCTGGCGACGGCGGCGGGCCAGGCCGACGGCAGCAGGGCACCCGCGAGATCCTGTACCACCGTCACCGCGTCCGGGCACATCTCCGCCGGGCTGACCAGCACGGTCTCCCGCGGTCTGTGCAGGGTGTCGCGCCAGGTCTCGTCGCTGACGATGTGCAGACCCTCCGCCACGGCCGCCTCGCACGCCTCCAGGACCAGCTCCGGCGGCGCGACGGTCGCGGTCGGATCGTCGGCGACCGACAGCAGCAGCAACCGGGGCACGCCGCCCTCCGCGCGGACCCGGCGCACCGTCTCCAGCAGGGCGTACGGATCCGGTACGCCGCCGCTCTCCGCCGGAGTCGGTACGTGGTACGCCCCCCGGCGCAGCATCCGCGCCTGCGGGGTCCACCAGGCGGGGCTCGGCCGGGGCATCAGCACATCGCCGTCGTGCGCGGCGATCAGGGCGCACAGCAGGGCGGGGGCGCCGGGCGCGGCCACGGCGTCGGCGGCGCCGGTTCGGAGCCCTCGGCGGGTCCAGTACCCGGCGGCGGCCTCCCGCAGCACCGCCGAACCGCCGGTCGGGCCGCCGACCGACCGCTCCGAGGCCGCGACGGCGGCGGCACGGAGCTCGGGAAGCACGGGGAGGGCGGCGTCGGGCGCGTGCGGGCTGTGCCGCACGGTCCCCGGGCCGTCCGGAGCTGCGTGATCCCTCACGGAGATCCTCCTCACCCTGGGGTTCCCCACTTTTGTACGGACCCCCCGCTCCCGCCACCTGGGCCGCCCCCGGGCTCTTGGCTGTCCGGGCCGCGCCCGGCGGCCTTGACTTGTTCGCGGTCCGCGCGCCGTTGTGGGTTGCCCGCGCAGTTCCCCGCGCCCCTCAATGCTCTCCCCGGCACCGTCCTGGAAGGGGTCCCGGCCTTGAAGGCCCTCCTCCTGGAAGGGGCGGTCAGGAGGGCAACCAGGGGCGCGGGGAACTGCGCGAACGGCCACGCACGGTCCGCGGGCCGCGAACCACATCGGGTCGCCGGGCGCGGCCCGGACAGCCAAGGCGCTCGGGTCCCTCCGTGCCGGAGGCGTGGCGGCGAGGGGCGACAAGGTGGCGGGACCCACAGCGGGAGGCGACCACGCGTGAAAGGGCGCCCTCCGGGGTAACCGCGTGGAATGAGTGACGAGACGCGGAGATCCTGGGCCGGCCGACTGGACCGGCGGGTGTTTCATGCCGTCGCGGACCGGGCCTGGCCCGCCGCCGAGCCCGTGTTGCCGAGGCTCAGCCGGGCCGCCGACCACGGTGTGCTGTGGTTCGCGACGGCCGCGGGCATAGCGCTGGTGGGGCGGGACGCGCGGGCCCGCCGGGCCGCGGCCCGGGGGGTGGCGTCGCTCGCCGTGGCGTCGGCGCTGATCAATACCGTGGGCAAGCGGAGCGTCCGCCGGACCCGGCCGATCCTGGATGCCGTCCCCCAGGTCCGCAGGTTGCGCAGGCAGCCGATCACCTCGTCGTTCCCGTCGGGGCATTCCGCGTCGGCCGCCGCTTTCGCGACGGGGGTGGCGATGGAGTCGAAGGGCTGGGGCGCGGTCGTCGCTCCGGTCGCGTTCTCGGTGGCCTTCTCCAGGATCTATACGGGTGTCCACTACCCGGGTGATGTGGTGGCGGGCGCGGCGCTCGGGGTCGGTGCCGCGCTCGCGGTCCGGGGAATCGTTCCGGCCCGGTCGCAGCTCGTGCCGCCGGTGGCCCGGCCGGTCCGGCCGCCGGTCCTGCCGGACGGCGACGGTCTGGTGGTGGTCGCCAATCGCCGTGCGGGCTCGTCGGCCCTGGTAGGCCTGGTGGGCGCGGCGCTGCCGCGGGCGGAGGTGGTGGAGTGCGAGCCGGGCGATGTGGTCCGGGAGTTGGAGAAGGCCGCGGGCCGGGCCCGGGTGCTCGGGGTCTACGGCGGCGACGGCACGATCAACGCCGCGGCGACCGTCGCGGTGGCGCACAGTCTGCCGCTGGCCGTGTTTCCCGGCGGCACGCTCAATCACTTCGCCCTGGATCTCGGTATCGAGTCCGTCGACGACACGTGCCGGGCGCTGGCGGCCGGTGACGCGGTCAAGGTGGATCTGGGCCGGTTCACCCCGGGTCCGGTCACCCCGGAGGGTGTCCGGGCGCCGTGGGGGTACTTCCTGAACACCTTCAGTCTGGGGGTCTATCCGGAGCTGGTGACGTTCCGGGAGCGCTGGTCGCCGCGGGTCGGCGGCTGGACGGCACAAGTACTCGCCGCGGGGAAGGTCCTGCGGCACGGCCGGCCGCTGGAGGCGGAGGTGGCGGGCCGTCGCCGTCCGCTGTGGCTGCTCTTCGCGGGCAACGGCATCTATCAGCGTTCGGGGCCCGCGCCCGGCAACCGGCAGAACCTGGCGGACGGTCTGCTGGACGTCCGGATCGTGCACGGGGGCGCCCATCCGGGGCTGCGGCTGGTCGCCGCCGCGCTCGCGGGCCCGCTGAGCCGGTCCCCGGTCCATGCGGCGCAGCAGCGCCGCCGGGTCCGGATCGCGGGTCTCGCTCCGGGGACCCCGCTGGCGTACGACGGCGAGGTCACCGAGGCCCCGGAGGAGCTGCTGATCGACAAGGTGCCGCAAGTCCTCACGGTCTACCGGCCCGGCACACTGACCTGACCTGACCTGACCTGACCTGGCCTGACCCGACCTGACCGACCCGGACCGCCACCCACCCGGCCCGACACCGAACAAGTCCATATATCAAGACGGGTATCCCGCAATGCGATACGCGCGCCCTAGGGTTGGAGCACCGAAAGCTCCAGCCCCGGAGGTCCGTATGCGGGAAACCGCCGTCTACACCCATGGCCATCACGAGTCCGTACTGCGCTCGCACTCCTGGCGCACGGCCGCCAACTCCGCCGCCTACCTCGTCGCCGAGCTGACACCCGGCGCACGGGTCCTCGACATCGGCTGCGGCCCCGGCACCATCACCGCCGATCTGGCCGAACTGGTCCCCGAAGGCCGGGTCACCGGTGTCGATCTGGCGGCCGGGGTCGTGGACCGGGCCCGGGAGTACGCCGCCGGACGCGGGCTGGGGAACACGGACTTCGCCGTCGCCGACGTCAACGCGCTCGACTATCCCGACGGCTCCTTCGACGTGGTCCACGCCCATCAGGTGCTCCAGCATCTGGGCGATCCGGTCGGCGCCCTGCGCGAGATGCGCCGGGTCTGCCGCCCCGGTGGTCTGGTGGCCGTCCGCGACAGCGACTACGCCGCCTTCACCTGGTTCCCCGAGATCCCGGCGCTCGACGACTGGCAGACGCTCTACCGGCGGGTGGCCCGCGCGAACGGCGGCGAGCCCGACGCGGGCCGCCGACTGCTCTCCTGGGCCCGGGCGGCCGGTTTCACCGGCATCCGGCCGTCCGCGGGCGTCTGGTGTTTCGCCGAGCCGGAGGACCGTGCCTGGTGGAGCGGGCTGTGGGCGGATCGTACGACCGACTCCGGGTACGCGCGGATCGCGGTCGACGGCGGGCATACGACCCCGGAGGGGCTGGCGGCCGTCGCGGACGGCTGGCGCGCCTGGGGCGCGGCGGACGACGCCTGGTTCTCCGTCCTCCACGGCGAACTGCTCTGCCGGGTGTGACCCCGGTGCGCCTCGCCGGGTCCGTCGCCCGCCCCGGCGAAGGGCACCGGGCCGGACGGCGGGTGTGCCGTTCCCACCGCCCGGGGTGTACCGTTCCCGCCGCGCCCGGCCGCGAACTACCCTCCCCCGTATGGAAATTCTGGGAACGACCCTCCGTATCTGCGTCGACGACCTCGACACCGCGACCACCTTCTACGCCCGGCTGACGGGCGCCACCCCGCAGCGCTTCGACCGGGGCGGGGTGTCGGCGGCGGCCGTGGGCTGCTTTCTGCTGATGAGCGGTCCGGAGCGGGAGCTGGAGGTGTTGCGGAAGGTGACGGCCACGATCGCGGTGGACGACGTGGACCAGACGTACGCCACCCTCTCCGAGGTCGGCGCCCAGGTCCTGGCGGGGCCGGTGGCCACACCCGTGGGCCGTAATCTGCTCGCCGTCCACCCGGACGGCTCGATCTTCGAGTACGCGGACCGCAAGCCGGGCTGACCGACGGCGGGCGAGGCGGCGGGCGTGGTACAGCACCAGGGCCGGACGACCCGCCGCCCGGCACCGCACCCCACCCGGCCCCGGCCGCCGGTCCCCGGGCGGTCAGCCGCCCGGCCGCATCCGGTACTCGTACGCGTCCGGCAGCGGCTCGTCGCTCAGCCGGGCCCACACCTCGTTCAGCTCCTCCGAGCCCTCCCGCAGATCCGCCACCTCGAAGCCCTCGTCGAAGATGGCCCGCGCCTCGTCGAGCAGCCCCTCGGCGACCAGCAGCCGGGCGTGGATCAGCCGGAACCGGCCGCGCCCCCGGACTGCGGGCGTCAGCCGGGCCCAGACCGACCTGGCGTCCGCGACCCGGTCCACGGCGAGCAGCGCCTGGATCGCCTCCCGGCCGAGCGCGGCGGTGGCCGCCGTCCAGCTCTCGCCGCTGTCACGGCGCTCCTGGCAGAGATCGTCGAACGCCTCCAGCCAGCGGTCGGCGGCCCGCAGCGGATGGCCGCCCTCCTGGTCGGCGACGGCGAGACAGCGCAGCAGCGGCCAGCGCGACGGGGCGAGTTCGAGGCCGCGCTCCCAGCTCCGTACCGCCTGCGCCCGGTCGTCGGCCTGCCACTGCGCCACCCCGAGGTGATACTCCGTCAGCGGGTCGGCGGGCGCGGTCTCCAGCATGTCCCGCCAGGCCGGTGCGGTGAGCGACGGGCCGGGCGGGGCGACCCGGCGCGGCTGCGGCAGGGCGCCGGTGGTGAGCAGCTCCCGCCAGGGCGCCTGCTCGTCGCCGATGGTCGACTCGTCGAAGGGCGTCCCGGGCAGCTTCGTCCCCGTCCGCAGGGTCTCCAGCGCGCCCCAGCCGGAGCCGGTGGCCAGGGTTCGGACGGGTTCGGTGTCGGCGGCCGTCAGCCACTCCTCGTACGCCGTGTCGACGGCCGCCCTCGGCAGCGCCCCCTCCAGCCGCCGTTCGACCTCGGCGACGGCGGCGGCCCAGTTGTCGCCGTGTACGGTCCCGGCGTCGGCGGCCAGCGGCCCGTAAGCCTCCAGCCAGCTGAACTCCGCGCCCGCCTCGAGACGGACGTGTTCGAGCTGGGTACGGGCCAGCCCCGCCTGGATCTCCGCGTAGCCCGCGGTCTCCGGCTCCGTCAGCCAGCGCTGCCAGCGCCGCCCGCCCCGGCCCGCGCCCCAGACGAACAGCTTGCGGCCCCGCAGGGTGTCCGTGGACGTCTGGACCAGGCCGTGCCCGTCCTCGTCCAGGGCCGTGATCCACTTCCGGGCCGCCGTCGGCACCTCGTAGAAGTAGTCGGCGGGATGCTCGCCGCGCAGCGGATACGTACGGTCCTCGTCCCGGTACTCGGGTACGGGGATCCGGCGCAGGGCCCGCTCGTAGCCGTAGTACCAGGCCTCGTCGGCGGGGGCGAGGACCCGGGTCCTGGGATGCTCCTCGACGGCGATGTTGGACCACCAGTAGACCGGGACCGCGCGCTCGTGCGGATTGCGGATCCGGACGCCGACCCGCAGGAAGCCGGAGTCTGCGGGCAGCCACAGATCGACCTGGAACGGCAGATCGCGCAGCCGCTCCCATTCCCACAGCCGCAGCATCTCCCCGCCGTCGGGCGCCGGGACGACCGCGGCGTGCACCGGCGCGCAGGAGAGCGCCGAATGGCCGGTGGCGCCGATGTTCCACTCGATGCCGCCGGAGAACCAGGCGCCGTTGAGGGCGAAGTCCGCGGGCTGGAAGACGGGATTGCGGTAGACCAGCTCACGGCCGGTCGGCTTGTGGTGCAGGGAGTGCACCCGGCCGCCGAACCCGGGCAGGACCGTCGCCCGCAGCCGGTCGTTCTCGATCACGATCGCGTCGAGGTCGGCGGGGGTACGGTCCCGTCCGTAGCCGTCCATGATCCGGACCGGCAGCAGGGTACGCAGCGGCTCGTACCCGACCTGCCGGGCCATCTCGCGCGGCAGCTCCCGCCGGGTGCGTTCGTCGACCGTATGGGTCTCGTCCAGCGGCCGGAGCGCCGGCAGCGGATTGGCGGGACCCACGGGAGCCGCGGGCAGGGTCAGTACGGTGCGCCGCACGGTCGTGGCCAAGGCAACCTCGTTTCGTTCGGGGTCGTACGCGGCAGCGGGCACCGGCCGGGGCGTAGCGCTGCCGCTGTTGGCGACCATCGAACAGCCTCGGGCGCGAGCGGACCAGATCCCTCGCGCCCCAGATCTTCGTCAAACCGCGGCGCTTCCCGGCGGCCCGCGCCCCGATCCTCCTCATGAGGCCGCCTCGTACGCACGGAGAGACCGTGACGCCGGACTCCGAGTACCGGCCTCGCCCCGGCGGCTGTTCCTCGTTCACGGCCTGCGGACCGTGGGGGCCGGTCACGCGGCTCACCTCGCCCCTGGGCCTTCGGCGACGGGGGGACCCCCAGCGCCTCGGCCCTCCGGGTGAGGCCCACGCCACCCGCCCGGCCGGGCCGGAGTCGTCGGGCGACCGCGCGCCGCCGTGGGCTCGTCGCGCAGTTCCCCGCGCCCCTGGGTTGCCCTCCTCGCCCCCTCGTAAAGAGGCGGGTCCCTCCTACCGGGAGCGGGCCCCTTCTTCAGGGGCGGTGCGAGGGAGAGCGTTTAGGGGCGCGGGGACTGCGCGAGCAACCACCGACGGGCCGCAGTCGGCCGACAACATTTCACGGCAGACGGCGGCCCGGGGCACGGGGACCCCGGGCGGCACAGCGCGTCACCGATCCGACGCGCCGAACCCGTCGACCACCGCGTCCGTCAGGACGTCTCCCGCCGTGCCGTCCGGATCGCGGTCCGGGTCGTAGATCGTCACGTTCATGCCCACACAGTGCGGCGACGCCAGCAGCGCCCGCAGTACGGAGGTCAGTTCGTCCGGCAGCAGCCCGTCCGGGTCGGCGCTGTCCACCGCGGGCATCACCGCCGGGTCGAGGACATCGGCGTCGAGGTGGAGCCAGAAGCCGTCGACGGCCGCAGTCCCCAGGCTCGTCGCCACGGCGTTCGCGGCGTCGGCCGGGCCCAGTCGGCGCAGTTCGCCGACGGTCAGCGACGGGATCTTCAGCTCCGCGAACTCCGCCAGGTCCTCGTCGCCGTCCCTGATGCCGATGAACCGGATGTCCTCGTCCCGCAGATAGGGTTTGCGGCCCTCCAGGTCGGCGAGGTCGTCCTGGCCGCGCCCGGTGGCGATGGCGACCTCCTCGCCGCCGGACGCGCCGATGGCGTCGGCGGGCGAGTTGCCCAGGTGCCGGAAGTCCGCGGAGGCGTCGACGGCGACGAGTCCGTAGCGGCCGACCCGGCGCAGCGCGAGGGACGCGCCGAGCTGGATCGAGCAGTCACCGCCGAGGACGAGGGGGAACCGGCCGCCGCGGATGTGCTGTTCGATCCGGTCGGCGAGGCGGGGGGTGTACTCGGCGACGGCCGCGGCGTTGAACACTCCGTCACCGGGCCGCCAGTCGCCCAGGTCGTAGCGGGGCGGGACGACGACCCCGCCGTCGGTGGCGCCGATCCGCCGGACGATCCCCCGGTCGCGGAGCGCCCCGGCGAGCTTGTAGCAGCCGGGGACGACTCCCGGCGCGGGCGGGCGGAGACCGAGGTTGGAGGGGGCGTCGATGACCACGATGTCGTCCATCGGGCCATCCTCGTCCGCGCGGGCGCCCGGCTCAAGCCGGTCGCGGAGATCGGGCCGCGTGATCGGCCGCCGTGCGCCAGGCCCGGGTGACCGCCGCGTGGGCCTCCGCCGTGGCCGCCTTCGTATCGGCCGAGAGCCGTAGCGGCGTACCGATGTGGACATGCAGCCGGGGGCGCCGTACCGGCGCCGTGAGCAGGCCCGCGACCTGTTTGGGGACCGTACCGGACGTCACCCGGCGGGCGCCCGCCTGGCCGACGGGGACGACCGGCGCCCCGGTGAGGGCCGCCAGGCGAGCCGGGCCCGAGCGGAACGGGCCGGGTGGCAGCTCCCCCGAGTCGGGCCGGTCCGCGATGCCGCCCTCCGCGTATACCAGCACCACCCGGCCGCTCGCCAGGACCGCCGCCGCGTCGTCCACGGCCCGGGCCGCGCGCCGGTCGTGCCGGTAGACGCGGATATGGCCGCCCCGGGTGAGCACGGCCCCCAGGACGGGGATCCGCCACAGCCCGGCGGCGGCCATGACCACGGGTTCGACACCCCGGCCCCGCAGGGCCGCGAGGACCACGGCCGGGTCGGCGAGTGAGGTGTGGTTGGCGACGACAAGGCTCCCGGGGGCGACGACGGCGCCCGGGTCCGTCGTCACGGACAGCCGTCCGACGGCGGGTATCAGGGCGCCCGCGAACCGACTGAGCATGAGGAGTCCTTCCGGGACTTCCGGGATCCGGCCGACGACGGCGCCGGAAACGGCCTGCGGTGACGTCCCTCATCCTCGGGCTGCCGACCGGCGCCGCGCCTGAGTGCGCGTACTCAATCCGCCTCGTCCGCCCTCTCCGGCCGCCGCGAGACCCTCAGCGGGGCGGAAGCATCTCCGCGGTGATCGCCCAGCGCTCGTGGTCGCGCCACGCGCCGTCGATGAGGAGGAAGTCGGGCGAATAGCCCTCCAGCCGGAAACCGGCCCCGCGCACCAGGGCGATGGACGCGGTGTTGCCGGGCTGGACATTGGCCTCCAGCCGGTGGAGGTCCATCGCCGGGCCGAAGGCGTACGCGAGGACGAGGCCGAGGGCCTCCCGCATCAGCCCGCGCCCGGCGGCGTGCGCGAAGGCGCCGTACCCCAGCGCTCCGCTGCGGAACGCGCCGCCGACGATGTTGTTGACGGTGATGAAACCCGCGATCCGCCCGCCGGTGGCGGCCCCGCCGTCGGCGCCCGCGGCGGTCTCGCGGACCAGGAATCCCGCCCGGCCGGGCTCCTCGGTGAACCGGGCCGCGTACCGCGCGTACTCCTCCGGGGTGCGCGGCGGGAAGAGCCAGGGGTGGTGGAGACCGGCGGAGGCACGGGCCGCCGCCGTGAACTCGTCGGCGTCCGACGCGGCGAACGGGTGGAGCGAGACCCGGGGGCCGGTGGCGAGAGGGGACATCGGGCCACCCTGCGGCCCGCGCCCGGCGCCGGTCAACCGGAATCAGGGGCGGAGCCGGGCGGCGGCACGGGACCGGCGGTCACCGGGGTGAGCGCCGGCGGAAGAAGAGCGCCCCGCAGAGCGCCCCGATCACGAACATCAGCAGCAGCGCCAGATACAGGGGCATGGTCACCAGCGGGATGATCAGCCGGATCCGGACCTGCTCGGTGTTCTCGGCCATGAAGACGATCGCGAGGACCAGAAGGACGACGACGGCGGTCCGCGCGGGGGTGAACCAGTCGCCGACCCGGCCGCTCCTGCCGCCGCTCCTGCCCCTGCCCCGGGTGCGGGGCGCGTCCTTGGGATTCATGGCACCAGAATGGCCGCGAGCCGCCCCGGGGACGCGCCGGCGGAGTCCGAACGGGTGACACGCCGGATTGCGACACTTCCCCCTCCAACCGATCGCTGTCTGACAAGCTGGCGGCTGCCATCATTGCCGGCCGAGGAGGAACAGCGTGACGAGCAGCCGACGGCAGCGCCGCCCCGTCGTCGTCCTGTACGAGCGGATCGCGGAGGCGATCAACCAGGGAGTCTGGCCGCCCGGCTCCACCCTCCCCTCCGAACCCCGGCTCGCGGCCGAGCTGGGCGTCAGCCGCCCCGCCCTGCGGGAGGCGCTGCTGCTGTTGCAGGAGGACGGACTGCTGTCGGTACGGCGCGGAGTGGGCCGTACGGTGAACGACGCGCCGCCCCGGCGCGGCTACGAACACCTCCAGCCACTGGAGGAACTGCTCACCCCCGGTACGGCGCTCCGGGTCCGCCCGGTCGCCAGGACCGAGGAGGAACCCACCGACTTCTCCACCCAGCATCTGCACGCCCCGGCCGGAACGGAACTGCGATTCTGGGAATCGGTGCTGGTCGCGGAGGGGGTATCGGCGGCGCTCAGCCAGGAGTGGGCGGCCCCCGACAGCGTTCTGGAGTCGGCGCACCCCGCCTTCGCCCGCGCGCTGCGCGAACCGTCGGCACCCGAGGGATCGATGCTCGCGACCCTGCTGGCCGCATCCCGCGAGACTCCGCTGACGGGGCACAGCGGGGTGACGGCGACCCTCCTCGGCGAGCGCAGGGGCGAACAGCTCGACCGCCCGGCGCAGACCCCGGCGGTCCTGGTGACCCAGGTCGTCCGGGCCGGTGACGTCCCCGTGCTCGCGGCCAAACACATGCTGCCGACCGGGTCCCCGGCGCTGCCCGTACTCCAGTCCGGCTGAGCCGTGGCGCGGCGCGGCGGTGGGGCGCTCCGGCCGGTGTGACGTACGCCGGGGCGCCTGCGGTCCGGGTCGCGTACACTCCCACCGCATGCACTTGTCTGACATCCTCCGCGCCCCCAAGGTGGTACTCCACGACCACCTCGACGGCGGCCTGCGCCCCGCCACGATCATCGAGCTGGCCCGGGAGTGCGGCTACCGCGAGCTGCCCACCGAGGACCCCGCCGAACTGGCGGTCTGGTTCCGCGACGCCGCGGACTCCGGCTCCTTGGAGCGCTACCTGGAGACCTTCGCCCACACCTGTGCGGTGATGCAGACCCGGGCCGCCCTGGAGCGGATCGCGACCGAGTGCGCCGAGGACCTGGCCGCCGACGGCGTCGTCTACGCGGAGATCCGCTACGCCCCCGAACAGCACCAGGAAGCCGGACTCACCCTCGACGAGGTCGTCGACGCGGTGAACGCGGGCTTCCGCGAGGGCGAGCGCCGCACCGGCGGCCGGATCACCGTCCGGGCCCTGCTCACCGGCATGCGCCACACCGACCGGTCGCTGGAGATCGCCGAACTCACCGTCGCCCACCGCGACCGGGGCGTCGCGGGCTTCGACATCGCGGGCGGCGAGATCGGCAACCCGCCCGCGCGGCACCTCCCCGCGTTCCAGCACCTGCGGCGGCACAACTGCCACTACACCATCCACGCCGGTGAGGCCGTGGGCGCGGAATCCATCCACGAGGCGGTGCAGATCTGCGGTGCGGAGCGGATCGGACACGGGGTACGGATCACCGACGACATCACCGTCCACGACGACGGTACGGCGGCCCTCGGCGCGCTCGCGGCGTACGTCCGCGACAACCGCATCGCCCTGGAGATCTGCCCCACGTCCAACCTCCAGACCGGCGCGGCCAAGGACTACGCCACCCACCCGATCGACCTCCTGCGCCGGGCGGGCTTCCGGGTCACCCTCAACACGGACAACCGGCTGGTCTCCGGGACCACGATGAGCGACGAGTTCGCCCACCTGGTGACGGCGTTCGGCTACGGCCCCGAGGTCTTCGAGGAGTTCACGGTCGCGGCGGCGGAGTCCGCGTTCCTTCCGCTCCCGGAGCGCCGCGCACTGATCGACGACGTCATCCGCCCGGGCTACGCGGCACTGAACGCCTCCCGCTGAGGGGTGCCTGTCCCTCCGGGGGGCGCCGCCTGATGTCTGTCGGTCCGCCCGCGCCCCGGTGATGGGCTGGTCGCGCGGTTCCGCCCCCTATGCCTTCGGCATGGGGGAGCCCCAGCGCCACCTGGGTTGCCCTCCTCAACGCCCTCATAGAAGGCGGGCCCCCTTCAGGAGCGGCGCTGGGGAGAGCATTTAGGGGCTCGGGGAACTGCGAGACAAGCCACGGGCGGTCCGCAGACCGCGAACGACACCAGACCGCCGGGCGCGGCCCGGGTAGGCGCCGGGAACCCGGAGGGCCAAGGCGCTGGGGGTCCCCCCATCGCCGAAGGCATAGGGGGCGGAACCGCGCGACAGGCCACAGGCGGTCCGCAGACCGCCGACAACGCCAGGTCTCCGGGCGAGACCCGGGTATATTCGGGGAGCGCGCCCCGGGCTAGAGGAGCGCCGGGGTGTCCAGGGTCAAGGTGGATGCCTCCGGGTCCGCCGAGAGCGTGGCGGGGACTCCGAGGGGGATCGTCAGGTTCGTCGGGCCGTGGCCGAAGCCGAGTTCCTCGACCACCGGGATACCGAGGCCGCCCAGCCGGTCGCGGAGGAGTTCCCGGAGGTGGTCGTAGGGGCCGCATTCCGCCCAGGAGCCGAGGGCGACGCCCGTCGCCCCGTCGAGCCATCCGCCGCGCAGGAGTTGGGTGAGGATGCGGTCGATCCGGTAGTCGTCCTCGCCGACGTCTTCCAGGAGGAGGAGTCCGCCGCCGGCGCCGGGGCGGGCGTGCCGGGTGCCGAGGTCGGCGGCGAGGATGCTGGCGCAGCCGCCGAGGGTGATGCCGTGTCCCCGGCCGGGGACGAGGGCGCGGGCGGTCGGCAGGCCGATGGTGAGCCGGGATTCGGGTTCGAAGAGGGTGGCGCGGAGGGATTCCCGGGTGGCCTCGTCCTTGAGGAAGGTCATCGCGCCGGGCATCGGCCCGTGGAGCGTGGCGAATCCGGCGCGTACGGCGATCGCCTCGTGGAGGGCGGTGATGTCGCTGTATCCGGCGAAGACCTTGGGCCCGGCGGCCCGGATCGCGGCCCAGTCGACGAGGTCGGTCATCCGCTGGGCTCCGTAGCCGCCGCGGGCGCAGAACACGGCGGCGTACGACGGGTCGCACCATGCCTGGGTGAGGTCGGCGGCGCGCTGTTCGTCGGTCGCGGAGAGGTAGCCGAAGTCGCGGTGGCTGCCGCGGACGTGCGGCATCACGACGGGCAGCAGGTCCCAGCCGCGCAGTACGCCGAGGCCCTCGTCGAGTACGTCGTCGGGGACCGGCCCGCTGGGGGCGACGATGGCGACGCGGTCGCCGGGCCGCAGCCGCCGGGCTCTGGTGAGGGGCCGCAGTTCGGGCCCGGCGGCGGGGTGGGCGTGGGGGTTCGGCCCGGTCATGGGGTCAGCTCCAGCGGGGGGACGTCGGGCCGTTCGAAGCCGAAGGTCCGGGCGTACAGCGACAGCTCGGCCTCCAGGGCGCGGATCATGGTCTCGGCGCGCCGGAAGCCGTGGCTCTCGCCGGGGAAGGTGAGGTACGCGTGGGGGACGCCGCGTCCGGCGACCGCGGCCAGCAGTCGTTCGGACTGTTCCGGGGGGCAGATGGCGTCGTCCAGTCCCTGGAGCAGCAGGAAGGGCGCGGTGATCCGGTCGGCCCGGTGCAGGGGCGACTGTTCGCGGTAGCGGTCGGGGTCGGAGTCGTACGGTCCGATCAGGGATTCGAGGTACTGGGATTCGAAGTCGTGGGTGCCGCCGGTGCGCCAGACGACGGGGTCGAGTACGGGGTAGGAGATGGTGGCGCAGGCGTAGCGGAAGGCGTCGGGCCTGCCGAGGGAGGCGGTGGCGGTCCAGCCTCCGGCGCTGCCGCCGCTGATGGCGATCCGGTCGCCGTCGGCGGTTCCCTCGTCGGAGAGGGCGTGGGCGACGGCGGCGCAGTCGGCGACGTCGACCAGGCCCCAGGAGGAGCGGAGCCGTTCGCGGTAGGCGCGTCCGTAGCCGGTGGAGCCGCCGTAGTTGACCTCGGCGACGCCGATGCCGCGCGAGGTCAGGTAGGCGACTTCGAGGTCGAGGGCGACGGGGTAGCGGCCGGTGGGTCCGCCGTGGGCCCGTACGACGTAGGGCGGGCGTTCGTCGTCGGGGCCTCGGTGATCGGGGTTGCGGGGCGGGTGGACGACGGCGTGGATCTCGCGCCCGTCGGGTCCGGTGAAGGTCCGGGTTTCGGGGACGGGGTAGTACGCGGGGTCGACCGGGTCGTGGTGGGCGGCGCCGACGACCCGGGTGTGGCCGGTACGGGTGTCGAGTTCGACGATCTCGTAGCCGCGGCCGGGTCCGGCGGCGACGCCGGTGACCCGTTCGCCCCAGGCGACCAGGTCGGGGGCCCATTCGGTCCAGGGTCCGGGGGTTTCGGCGAGTTCGCCGGTGGCGGGGTCGAGGATGCCGAGTCCGGTGGTGCCCCGGCCGTGGACGACGGCGATCAGTCCGTCGTCGAGGGGGGCGAACCAGCGGAGGCCGACCTTCCACAGGGCGCCGCCGAACTCCTCGTCGCGTTCGGTACAGAGGGCGGTGGCGGGGCCTTCGCCGTCGGGGTCCAGCCGGTGGGGCCGCCACCAGCCGCCGCTGTCGGAGGAGAACAGCAGGGCTCCGTCGGGGGCCCATTCGGCCTGGCAGACGGATTCCCCGGGGCCTCCGGCGACGGTCCGGATCCCGGTGATCCGGCCGTCGTCGGTGATGTCGCCGACGAGGAGTTCGGTGCCGTCCCACGGCATCCGGGGGTGGTCCCAGACGAGCCAGGCCAGCCGTCGGCCGTCGGGGGAGAGCCGGGGTCCGGTGGTGAAGCGGTGCCGGTCGCCGGTGAGTTCGCGGACGGCCGTACGGTCGTCGGCGGCGGAGCCGTCGAGGGGGACGGCGGCGACGGTCCGGCGGACGTCGGTGGGCGCGTCGCCGGTGGACTCCTCCAGGACGCACCAGACCTCGCCCCGGGCGGGCAGGATCACGGGATCGGCCCAGCGCAGTCCTTCGCCGGTGCCGGAGAGGGGTGTGAGGGGGCGCGGCGCGGTGCCGGGCGTGCCGGGGTCGTAGGCGTAGAGCCGCTGGTCGGGGTAGTGGACGAAGACGACGACGGTCCGTCCGTCGGGTCCGGTGGTCCCGGCCCAGGGGCGCCCGCCGTACTCGATGACCCGGGTGCGGACGTTCCACGGGGCGGGGAGGACGGTCTCCTCGCCGCCGTCGTCGGTCCGGCGGCGGACCAGGGCGCGGCGTCCGCCCTCGGCGGGCCGGGGCGCGGTCCACCAGAGTTCGTCGCCGACGGCGCCCAGGTATTCGGGCCGTCCGTCGTGGGCGGCGGCGAGGGCTGCGCCGACGGGCGACGGCCAGCTGCCGTAGGGGGCGGTGGTGGCCGTATCGGGTACGGACGTCATGGCGGGCCCCTTCCTCATGCCGACCGGAGGTAGTGGTCGAGGACGTCGACGCCGAAGTGGAGGGCTTCGACGGGGACGCGTTCGTCGACGCCGTGGAAGAGGGCGTGGTAGTCGAAGCCGGGCGGCAGCTTCAGCGGGGAGAAGCCGTAGCCGGTGATGCCGAGCCGGGAGAACTGCTTGGCGTCGGTGCCGCCCGCCATGCAGTAGGGGATGGTGTGCCCGTCGGGGTCGAAGTGTTCGACGGCGGCGCGCAGCTTGGCGAAGGTCGGCGAGTCGACCGGGGCCGTCAGTGGCACTTCCCGGTGCTGGAACCGCCATTCGACGTCGGGTCCGGTGAGCCGGTCGAGGGTGGCGGCGAACTCGTCCTCGCCGCCGGGCAGCATCCGGCCGTCGATATGGGCGGTGGCGTGCCCCGGGATGACGTTGATCTTGTATCCGGCGGAGAGCATCGTCGGATTGGCGCTGTTGCGGATGGTCGGTTCCACGAGGGCGGCGGCCCGGCCGAGCCGGGAGACCAGTTCGTCGGGGTCGAAGCCGTCGGCGTGGGGGTCGGCGTCGATGCCGTGGAGCCGGGCGAGTTCGGCGAGGGCGGCGCGTACGGTCGGGGTGAGCCGGACGGGCCATTCGTGTTCGCCGATCCGGGCGACGGCGGCGGCGAGCCTGCTGACCGCGTTGGACCGGTTGACCTTGGAGCCGTGTCCGGCGCGGCCGTGGGCGGTGAGTTCCAGCCAGGCGGTGCCGCGTTCGCCCGCGCCGATCGGGTAGAGCGTCATGCCGTTGTCGGCGTGGAAGCTGAAGGCGCCCGATTCGCTGATGCCCTCGGTACAGCCCTCGAAGAGGGCGGCGTGCCGGTCGGCGAGGAATCCGGCGCCGTCGACGGCGCTGGCCTCCTCGTCGGCGGTGAAGGCGATCACGATGTCCCGGCGGGGGGTGACCCCGGCCCTGGCCCAGGCCCGGACGACGGCCAGGATCATCGCGTCCATGTTCTTCATGTCGACGGCGCCCCGGCCCCAGACGACACCGTCGCGGACCTCGCCGGAGAAGGGATGGACGCTCCAGTCGGCGGCTTCGGCGGGGACGACGTCGAGATGGCCGTGGACCAGCAGGGCGTCGGCCGTGGGGTCGCTGCCCGCGATCCGGGCGACGACATTGGCCCGGCCGGGGACGCGTTCGAGGAGTACGGGTTCGAGTCCGGCGGCGGCGAGCCGCTCGGCCGCGTACTCGGCGGCGGGCCGCTCGCGGCAGTCCCCGCCGCCCCGGTTGGTGGTGTCGATCCCGATCAGCTCGGAGGTGAAGGTCACCACCTCGTCGTAGGCGGTGGCGTCCACGGGGGACGCGGTCATGGTGGTGGTGGCCTGGTCAGCCATACTGCTCCTCCGTCGCGGCCGAGACGACGGTCGTGACCGCCTTGAACGTCCGGATGGCCTCGTACATGGTCAGACTGGTGTACGCGACCCTGCGCTCGCCGGGCGCGCCGCTGGGCTCGACTCCGGGGACGACGGTCGCGGAGCCCGCGAGATGTTCGGCGTCGAACTCCAGCTCGACGGTGAAGGGCCCGGCGGCGACCGGGTCGCGGCGGACCGCGAGCGCCGTGGCCTCCTTGGCGGCGGCCCGGATGTCGGCGGCCGTCCTGGTGGGCGTACGGCAGACGGCCGCGTACCGGGAGACGTAGTCCTTGACGGCCACGGAACGGGCCTCGGGCGCGTAGCCCCGGGCGTCGACGCAGGTCAGGTCGTCGCCGGTGACGAGGACGACGGGGACGCCGTACTCGGCGACGACCTGGGCGTTGAGCCGGCCCTCGCTCGCCCGGTCGCCGTTGAGCCAGACCCCGGTGATGGAATTGGCGAGATAGGTATGGGCGAGGACGCCCTCGGTGCCCGCGCCGGTGTGGTAGCCGATGAACGCGATGCCGTCGACGTCGCCGTGCTGGACGCCCTCGACCATCGCGAGGGCCTTGTGGCGGCCGGTGAGCATCTGGACCCGCTCGTCCAGCCGCTCCAGCAGCAGATTCCGCTGGGTCCAGTGGGCCTCGTTGACGAGGACCTCGTCGGCGCCGCCGTCGAAGAATCCGAGCGCCGCGGCGTTCACGTCCGAGGTGAACATGGAACGGCACCGCTCCCACTGGGGCGTGCCGGGCAGTACGTCCGCCGGCCAGGTCACTCCGGTGGCGCCTTCCATATCGGCGCTGATGAGGATCTTCATGGCTCAATCTAACCGCACGGGGTCAACCCCCGTGGAGCGGTCCCACCGGGCGCGCCCCGGCCGGTGCGGATCCGGTACGGGGCTCGTACGGGTGCTCGGGCGGGGCCGGGTCAGCGGGGGCGGCCCACCACCAGCCAGAGGGAGGGCAGTTCGATCCGGGAGCCGTCGGGCTCGTACTCCGTGGTGGTCAGCGGCAGCTCGCCGCCCGCGAGGACGGTCAGCCCGGCGGCCGTGAAGTAGTCGGCGACATCGGAGTCGGCGACGGCTCCCGGCACGATGCCGTGGCGGAACACGGGCCGCAGTTTGGGCGGGGGTCCGGCCGGGGACTGGGCGAGCCGGGCCAGTCGGCGGCCCGCGGCCTCGGCCAGTTCCACGACGAAGGCCCGGCCCCGGTCGCCGACGAGCAGGGCGATGCCGTCGGCGAGGGCCCGGCGGTCCTTCGGGTCGGACTGGTGGAGCACTCCGCGCATATAGACATTGCAGTCGCCGGTCTCGGCGCGGAGGGCGGCGACGGCGTCCTGGTCGGTGGCGTCGAGGACCCGGAATCCGATCTCTCCGGCGGGTCCGTCACCGGCGCCGTCCCGACCGGCGGACTCGGCGGAGGAGTCGGCAAAAGGATCGGCGGCGTCGTCGTCACCGGAGGGCCCGGCACCGGCCCGGGCGGTCCGGGCGGTCCGGGCGGTCTCCGCCAGGGCGATCGCGGCGGGCGAGAGATCGGCCCCGAGCACGCGCGGGAAGCGGTCGGCGAGATAGCGGGTCTGGGTCCCGTTGCCACAGCCCAGGTCGACCAGGGTGAGCCCGGGGGCCTCGATATGCGGCTCGTACAGGGCGAGGTGCTGCCCCGCCGTCAGGGCCGGGTCGGCGTCCCACAGCACTTCCCCGGGCTCCTCGCCGGGCACCTCGGCCCAGAACCCTTCCCACGCGTCCCTGTATCTGCTCGTCACGCCCATCGAACAGCTCCCCCCGTCGTTCCCGGGTCGACCGGTCGGCCTGCGGTCGGCTCGCGCCGCCGGGCGCCGGGACACGGCGCCATGATCGGTCTATCGCGCCGGAGTGGCCACGGCAAGTACGAAGACCACACTTTCGTACGATTTCTCCGACATGAAGCGGCGCGGCGGCCGGCGGCCGGGATGAACGGACGCCTATCCCAGGCCGGTCTCGAACCAGACGGTCTTGCCGTCCCGGGTCCGGCTGGCGCCCCACTCCCGGGCCAGGGTGCTGATCACCCGCAGCCCCCGCCCGGTCTCGTCGCCGGGACCGGCGTCCCGGAGCGCCGGAAGGGTGTGGTCCTCGTCGGAGAGTTCGCACAGCAGGGTCCCGGACCGGACCAGCCGCAGTTCGGCGCGGCGCCCGGAGGCGTACCGTACGGCGTTGGCGACCACCTCGCCGACCAGCAGTTCGACGGTTTCGGTGACGGCGTCGAGCCCCCAGTGGCGGAGCTGGCCGCGGACCAGCCGCCGGGCGCGGGCGGCCTCGCGGGGTTCGAGGCCCAGCTCCCAGACGGCGACCGACTCGGCGGGGACGCCGTTGAGCCGGGCCATCAGCAGGGCGACGTCGTCCTTCCGGCCGCCCCGGGTGTTCAGGGCGCGGATGATGGTGTCGCAGGCGTCGTCCATGGACGCGGCGGGATGGGCGGCGGACTCGCAGAGGGTGGCGAGTCCGACACCGATGTCCTCACCCCGCACCTCCACCAGGCCGTCGGTGCACATCACGAGCCGGTCTCCGGGCGCCACGCGGATCCGGCGGGACTCGAACGGCACCCCGCCGACGCCGATCGGCGCGCCGGTGGGCAGCTCCAGCAGCTCGCTGGAGCCGTCGGCGGCGCGGACCAGGACCGGCGGGACATGACCGGCGTTGGCGATCACCAGTTCATGGCCGATGGGGTCGTAGACGGCGTAGAGACAGGTCGCGAGATAGTTCTCGCCGAGCCGCTGGGCGAGGTCGTCCAGATTGCGCAGCAGTTGCGAGGGCGGCAGATCGAGGGCGGCCATGGTCTGGACGGCGGTCCGCAACTGGCCCATCATCGCGGCGGAGTTCAGCCCGTGGCCCATGACGTCGCCGACGACGAGGGCGACCCGGGAGCCGGGGAGTTTCACCGAGTCGAACCAGTCGCCGCCGACCCGGCCGAGAAGGGTGCCGGGCAGATAGCGGGTGGCGATGTCGCACCCCGCCAGCCGGGCCGGGACCTGCGGCAGCATCGAGTCCTGAAGGGTCTCGGCGACATTCTCCTGATAGGTGTACATCCGGGCGTTGTCGAGCACGAGACCGGCCCGGGCGGCGAGTTCGGCGCCGGTGACCCGGTCCATGTCGTTGAAGACGGCCCGTTCGGGATGGCGCAGCAGGATCATGAAGCCGAGCACCACATTGCGCGCCTTCAGCGGGACCACCAGCATCGACCGGCCGTTGATCAGCGGCCGGATGTCCCGTTTCTCGAACTGGGACGCGATGGCCGTCCCCATCTGGTCGCTGATCCTCGGGACGAGCACCGGATGGCCGGTGGTCATGCACTGGAAGAACGGGGTGTGTTCGGGGAAGGGCATGGACTCGCCGACGGGGACGACGTCGTCCCAGCGGCCCGGTTCGTCCACATGCTCGACGGCGACCCGGTGCCAGAGGGTGGTGGCGTCGGGCGGACCGTCGGGAAAACCCTCACCCGCGACGACCTGCTCCCTGAGATAGGTGCCCGCGACGTCGGTGAACCGGGGTACGACGGCGGCGCTGACCTCGTGGATGGTCCGGGCCAGATCGAGCGACGAGCCGATCCGGCCGCTGACCTCGTTGAGGAATTCCAGCCGTTCGCGGACGGCGGCGTATTCGAGGTCTTCGGCGAGATCGGCCCTGGCGTCGGCGTCGAGGCTGTGGCCCGCGGCGAAGGCCGCCGCGGCGACCCGTCGGCGGGCCCGGCGCTCGGCCCGCCGGGGCACACCCCAGTCGGGGGTGACGGGCACCCGGTCGTGGTGGCTGAACTCCAGGACGGGATAGCCGAGTTCGAGGATCTGGGAGACGATCCGGGTCGCCTCGGTGACGCTCGTACTGGGCAGGATCTCGGGGAGCCGGTGGGCGAGTTCGTCGGCGCCGGGGAAGTCGGTGTGCCGGGCGAATCCGGGGGCGATCCGGTCGACGCCGTCACCGCCGCGGGCGTCTTCGGTGAACTGGGCCGCGTCGGCGGCCAGGACGATCATCCGTTCGGGGCCGGGGCCGACCATGGGATAGGCCCACCACAGCACGTCGACGGGGTCCCGGCCCTGGTCGGAGAGGCGGGCCCGGCCCGCGGTGGCGTAGGACGTGCGGCCGGTCAGGGACGCGTACAGACCGGGGCCGATCTCGTCGGAACCGTCGAGGTCATCGAGACCGACGGGGCCGTCTGACCCGTCCGGATCGTCCGGGCCGATGGCGGTGTCGGTGGTGTCGGTGCCCGTACGGTACGCGGCGCCGGGCCCGCCGATGCCGCCCGGGGCGCCGTCGCCGGGGCGCTGGGCGGGGATCGGTCCGGCCCGCCCCGTACCGCCGTCGCGGACGGCGAACCGCTCGGAACCGCCGCCGGACCGCGCCCCGGACGCGCCGGTTCCGCCGAACTCCCCACCGAGGAAGAGATCCCCCTCGTCCCGGTACGCGTCCGCCCCCAGCACCCCGCCGACCGGCAGGAGATCGGTCGCGGGCCTGCCGACGGCCTCCTCGCGATCGGGCCCGAACAGCCGCCGCGCGCCGGTCGACCAGTGGGAGACCCGGCCGCCGCCGTCCACGACGACCACGGCCAGCGGAATCCGGCCGTCCACGGCGTACTGCCGCGGCGCTGTCGGCGGAACGCCACTGTCCATGGCTGGCTGGCTCCTTCCCCGCCGCGGGGGTACGCGGCCTGTGACCACCGTACGGCGCGCGGCACTCGGTGCGTGGCGCAACGGCCGAATAGGTCGTGCGCCCGCGCGAATCCGGCGGACGGCGCACCCTTGCGGATCCGTCGTCGCGGGTGGGGGCGGGCGCGCGACGACCCCGTCCGGTGACCGGACGGGGTCGTGAAGGCGGTCCAAGCCGTCTACCGCGGGGCTTCGCCTCCGGCGTCTCTCCGGCCCTTCTCCGCAGCGCCGTTACGGAGCGTTCCCGGGGACCGCCCGGGTGCCGTCCCGGGTGCCGTCCGGTGAGCCGTCGGGGAGAGGGCCGGAACGGGTCAGTCCGCGTGGCCGAGTTGGAGATCCCGTTCGGTCCGGCCGCCGCCCGCCATCTGGAGGACGGTCGCCACCGGTGGGTACCCGGCGGCGATGACCGTGTACTCACCGGACGACAGGTCCACGAAGCGGAATGTGCCGTCGGGGCCGGTCGTCAGGGTGTCGACCACATTCCCGGCCGCGTCCAGCAGGGTGACCCGGGCCTCCTCGACGGGCCGGCCGCCCCCGGCGCGCACGGTGCCCCGCAGCACCGCGCCCCCGGCGAGTTCGACGTCCTGCCGGGTCTCCCGGGACGCCTGCACGCTGACCATGAGCGCGGCCGGGCGGTACGCCGGGGCGCTGGCGGCCAGGGTGTACTCCCCCGCCACCAGCTCGGTCATCACATAGCCGCCCTCGCGTCCGCTGCGCGCGGTGGCGACGACGTCCCCGCGGACATCGGTGAGGGTGACGGTGGCGTCCCGGACCGGAATGCCGTCGGCGGTACGGACCGCGCCCGCGAGCCGTCCCGCGCCGCCGAGCACCACATCGAGGTCGACCGGGCGTTCCCCGACGGTGACGGTGACGGCCTGCGGCTGGTGCCCGCCCGCCGCGGCGATCATGACGTACGACCCCGGACCCGGCACGCTCAGCGCGTACCGCCCGTCGTCCCCGGAGGCGCCCCGGCCGATCTGCTGCCCGCGGACGTCGATCAGCGTCAGCGCCGCGCGGGGCACGCTGGAGCCGTCGTGGTGCTGGACGGTGCCGCAGACCGGGACGCCGAAGGAGGGCGACGGTACGGGCGCGCTGCGGGCCGGCGGCACGGCGACGGCGGAGGGCGCGTACGAATAGCTCGCCGTGGTCGCGGTGGCCGCGGCGGGCTCGGTGGTCTCGGCGATGGGGACGTTCTGGGACACCAGTGGTTTCTCCTTGAGGAAGCAGGCGATGAGGAGGCCGAGCAGCAGGACGGGCACCAGATAGAGGAAGATCCTCGGCATGGCGTCGGCGTAGGCGGCGATATACGCGTCGCGGACCCCGGGCGGCAGTCCGTGGACCAGTTCGGGGGTAACCGACTCCGGTTCGATCCCGGGCGGCAGACCGGTACCGCCGGGCAGCCGGTCGGCGAGGGCGTCGGTGAGCCGGGCGGCGAACAGGGTGCCGAAGACGGCGGCCCCGACACTGCCGCCGATCTGCCGGAAGTAGGTATTGGCGCTGGTGGCGGTGCCGAGGTCGGCGGGGCGTACCGAGTTCTGGACGGCCAGGATCAGTACCGGGATCACCAGTCCGACGCCGATCCCGAGTACGGCCTGCCCGACGCTGTACTCCAGCCGGGAGGTGTCGGCCTCCAGCCGGGACAGCAGCCACATGCCGGCGGCCGAGATCAGCCCGCCGAGTACGGGGTACTTGCGGTAGCGGCCGGTACGGCTGGTGAGCTGCCCGGCGACGATCGAGGCGACCACCAGACCGCCCATCATCGGCAGCATCAGCAGCCCCGACTCGGTGGCGGACGCGCCGTCGACCATCTGGAGAAAGGTCGGCAGATAGCTGCCCGCGCCGAACAGGGCGATCCCGATCACCGCGCCGACCAGACCGGTCACATTGAAGACGGAGTCCCGGAACAGCCGCAGCGGGATGATCGGTTCGGAGGCGTACGCCTCCACGACGACGAAGAGCAGAGTCGTTACGGCGGCCCCGGCGGCCAGACCCAGGACGGTCGGCGACCCCCAGGCGTACTCCGTACCGCCCCAGCTGGTGAGCAGGACGAGACAGGTCGAGGCGGCGGCCAGCAGTACGGTCCCGAGGACGTCGAGCCGGGCCCGGCCGGTCCGTTTCGGCAGCTTCAGTACGACGGTGACGACGAGCAGGGTCAGCAGGCCGAACGGGACGTTGAAGTAGAAGCACCAGCGCCAGGAGACATGGTCGGTGAAGAAGCCGCCGAGCAGCGGACCCGCGACGGACGCCACTCCGAACACGGCGCCGATCAGCCCCATGTACCGGCCCCGGTCCCGGGCCGGGACGATATCGGCGATGATCGCCTGTACACCGATCATCAGACCACCGGCGCCGACGCCCTGGAGGGCGCGGAAGGCGATCAGCTGGTCCATCGTGCGGGACCAGCCGGCCAGCGCCGAGCCGATCACGAAGACGACGATGGCGAACTGGAAGACGCCCTTGCGGCCGAAGAGATCGCCCAGCTTGCCGTAGACCGGCAGGGTGATGGTGGAGGTCAGCAGATAGGCCGTCACGGCCCAGGACATCCGGTCCAGACCCTGCAAATCGCCGACGATCCTCGGCAACGCGGTGGCGACGATCATCTGCTCCAGTGCCGCGAGCAGCAGGGCGAGCATCAGCCCGAGGAAGACGAGCCGGATCCGGCGGGGGCTGAGCCCCGGGGCGCCGGCCGGGCCGCCGAGCCCTGGTGGTGCGGGTGGCTCGGGCCCGCCGGAGAGAACCGGCGGTACGGCCTGCCCGCCCTTCACCAGAGTGCTGCCGCCCACGTCCTCGCTCCCCTCGGTCGACGCGCCTGCGCTTGCGCGGGCCGCCATTCTGCGGGGGCCCGGCGCCGCCGTCACACGCGGTTGACGGGGTGAGCGGCCCCCGTCCCCACGTTCGACGTCCATGTGTCGGGGCGCCGAGCAGGGCCTTTCGAATCTCGCCCGGGAGAAGGGCGCGGCGCGGAAGTTCCCCCGAACGAGGGGCGCGCGGTGTTCCGGAACACGACCGGCTCGGCCTTTCGGGCCGGGGACGCCGGAGAGCCTGCCCGGACGTGGTGGGCGACTGGCGCACCGACGGTCGGTCGGCGGTCCCGGACGACGTCGATCCGACTATCACGCGATTGCTCTGGTCCGGTTGCTTCTATGGATGGTCCGGACAGAGGAGCCTATGGATGGTCGTCACCCGTGCACCCCGGCCGGCCGGGCCGCACGGGTGACGTCGAGCCGTGTTGGTCCACTCGCACAGGAGCGCGTCATGAAGATTCTGATCGTCCTCACCTCGCACGACGAGCTGGGGGAGACCGGCCGTAAGACCGGGTTCTGGCTGGAAGAGCTGGCCGCGCCGTACTACCGGTTCAAGGAGTCCGGTGCGCAGATCGTGCTCGCCTCCCCCGAAGGCGGGCAGCCGCCGTTGGACCCCAAGAGCAACGAGCCCCAGTCCCGGACCGACCTGACCCGACGCTTCGAGGCCGACCCGGAGGCGACCGGGGCGCTGGCGCACACCGTGCGCCTCGACACGGTCCCGGCCGGCGACTTCGACGCGGTCTTCTACCCCGGCGGCCACGGTCCGCTCTGGGACCTGGCCGAGGACCCGGTCTCGGCGCGGCTGATCGAGACCACCCTGCGCTCGGGCAGGCCGGTGGCGCTGGTGTGCCACGCCCCGGGCGTCCTGCGGCACGTCGTCAACGAGGACGGCACTCCGCTGGTCGCGGGCAAGCGGGTCACCGGGTTCACCAACTCCGAGGAGGAGGCCGTCCAGCTCACCGACGTCGTCCCGTTCCTGGTCGAGGACGAGTTGGCCGCGCTCGGCGGGGTGTACTCCAAGGCCGGGGACTGGGAGCCGTACGTCCAGCGGGACGGCTTGCTGATCACCGGGCAGAACCCGGCGTCCTCGGCTCCCGCGGCCGATGCCCTGGTCGCGCTGCTCGACGAGGGCGGGGCGTGACGCCCACCCGCCGACCCGGGTGCTCCCGCGGCGCGGGCGAGGCGGACACCTTCCCGGCCAACGGCCGTCGGCATCCCTTGACAGCATCCTGCCGGAACTCCGGAGGGTAGGAGCTGAGCACAGTAATCACCTTTCCATCCGACTCCCGGGACATGCTGGTTCAGCCGTCGCCGAATCGAGCGGCGGACCCGTAGCGGCCCGGAGGCCGAGCAGCGCGCGAGGGCGCCCTTCGGGGTTGGGCGCCCGGCCGATCTCTGATCTGACGGAAGGACATGAGATGCGTTTCGGGGTCTTCATGGCACCGTTTCACACTGCTCAGGGGCAGAATCCCCTGACCGCTTTCGCACGGGACCTGGCCACCCTTCAGCAGCTCGACGAGCTCGGCTATGACGAAGCCTGGATCGGTGAACACCATTCCGGCGGCTCGGAGCTGATCGCAAGTCCGGAGATTTTCATCGCGCATGTCGCGGCCCGGACCAAACACATCAAGCTGGGGACCGGCGTGCTCTCTCTGCCGTATCACAACCCACTGTGGGTGGCGGACCGCGCGATCCTGCTCGATCACCTCACCCGGGGCCGGTTCATGCTCGGTCTCGGCCCCGGCTCCCTCCCGACGGACGCGGCGATGATCGGCATCGATCCGGTCTCACAGCGGTCCGCGCTGGAAGAGGACACCGACGTCCTCATCCGGTTGCTCACCGGGGACGAGCCCGTCACCAAGAAGACCGCCCGCTACCACCTCGTCGAAGCCAGATGCCAGTTACGCCCGTACACCACACCCTGCTTCGAGGTCGGCGTCGCGGCGATCGCCTCGCCTTCCGGGCCGCGGATCGCGGGCAAGCACGGGCTGGCGCTGCTGTCCATCGGTGCGACCATGACCGGTGACCTGGATATCCTCGCCGCGCACTGGAACGTGATGGAAGAACGGGCCCATCAGTTCGGCACCGTCATCGATCGCGCCGCATGGCGACTGGTCGGGCCGATGCACCTGGCCGAGACGAAAGAACAGGCCTATGCGGACGTCGCGTACGGACTCGACGACTGGTGCCGCTATCTGCAGTACGAAGCCGCTGTGCCGCACTTCGAGCCCGGCGGTACGACGCTGGAGGAACGCATCGACTGGATCAACGAGTCCGGCATTGGTGTGATCGGCACACCGGACGACGCGATCCGGCACATCCGCCTGTTGCAAGGGCAGTCCCACGGCTTCGGCTGCTACCTCATGATGGCGCACGAATGGGCGAGGCCGGACGCCACCCGTCAGCACTTCGAACTGTTCGCGCAGCAGGTCGCCCCGCACTTTCAAGGCAGTCTCGAACGTCTCGACGCCGCACGAGCCCTCGCGGTCAGGCGCAGGGAGGCACTGTACAGCCGTATGGGTGACGCGCTGGACGAGGCGAAGGCCCGTCATGCCGCCGAGCGGGCGGCCAGGGCTGATGGTCCGCGGCGCCCCGGCCCCGGCTTCGGAGATCGCACCCCGGGGTCACCCGAGTCCTGACGGCCCGCAGGAACAGAACTCCGACGTCGCCGCCGGCTGTCGACCCGGCCCGGCGGTCGCTCCGCTATAAGGGCGCGCCCCGGGGCCGAGGGGCTCCGGGGCGCGGGGGCGAGGAGGGTCAGGACGCGGACTCGACCTCCGCGGCGAGGCGCTCCAGCACACCGTCGTAGATCCGGGCCAGCCCCTTCGGCGCGAAGGTGCGCTCGAAGAAGCCGCCGATCCCGCCCGCGCCGTTCCAGACCGAGGTGACGACGGCCTTCGACTTGCCCTCGCCCGCCGGGGTGACCGTCCAGGTCGTCACCATCGAGGAGTTGCGGTCCTTCTCGACCAGCCGGCCGTCCGTGGGCTCGGTGACCTCCAGCAGGCAGTCCCGGACACGCTTGCTGGTCGCCTGGAGCCGCCAGTGGACCAGAGTGCCCTCGCCGTCGCCGCCCTCCCGGACCTCGTACTCGCTGAAGTGCTCGGTCAGAAGCTTGCCGCGGCTGTTCTCGTAGTCGGCCAGGGTGTCGAAGACGGTCTCCGCCTTCGCCGCGATGATCCGTTCCGTGGTGGCCTCGACCTGCGCCATTGCCGTTCCTCCAGCCTTCGGTACTTCCGGGGGTGCCGCTAGCCAACCACCTCGCCCCCACGCGCCCAAATCCGGGGTCCCGGGACGGGTCCCGCCGGGGCCGCGCCATCGGGCGCCGGGCGGCGTACCCCCGGCCCGGGCCCGGCCCGCCCCACGGCGATCATGGGAACATATGTTCTATTGTGTCGTTCGAGCACCACCGAGGAGGCCGACCGATGCGCTGGAACCACCTGGCCGAAGACCCCACCCCCGCCGCGGGGGCCGTGAACCCCGCCCTGTTCGGTACGTCCGCGGTGACGACCCGTACCTTCGACACCCCCGAGTTCCGGGGGATCACCTTCCACGAGGTACGGGCGCGTTCGATCGTGAACCGGGTGCCCGGGGCGTCCCGGATGCCGTTCGAATGGACGGTCAACCCGTACCGGGGCTGCTCGCACGCGTGTGTGTACTGTTTCGCCCGCAAGACGCACGGCTATCTCGACCTCGACACCGGGATCGGCTTCGACTCGCAGATCGTGGTGAAGGTCAACGCCCCCGAACTGCTCCGGCGCGAGCTGTCCTCCCGCCAGTGGCGGGGCGCGCATATCGCCATGGGCACCAATGTCGACTGCTACCAGCGGGCGGAGGGCCGGTACCGGCTGATGCCGGGCATCATCGACGCCCTGCGCGAGCACGCCAACCCCTTCTCCGTACTGACCAAGGGGACACTGATCCTCCGCGATCTGGACGCGCTCCGCCGCGCCGCCGACGTCACCGACGTCGGGATATCCGTCTCCGTCGGCTTTCTCGACGCCGAGCTGTGGCGCACGGTCGAGCCCGGCACCCCGGCCCCCGAGCGCCGGCTGGACGTGGTCCGGGCGCTCACCGCCCGCGGCCTGGGCTGCGGGGTGCTGATGGCGCCGGTGATCCCGTTCCTCGGCGACCGCCCCGAGCAGTTGCGCGCCACGGTCCGGGCGATCGCCGAGGCGGGCGCGGTCTCGGTGACCCCGCTGGTACTGCATCTGCGGCCCGGCGCGCGCGAGTGGTTCATGGCCTGGCTGGCCCGCCACCACCCCGGTCTGGTCCCCCGGTACGAGCGGATGTACGCCTCCGGGTCCTACGCCCCCACCTGGTACCAGCGGCGGATCACCCGGCAGGTGCACGAACTGGCCGCCGAGTACGGCATCGGGCCCGCCGGACGGGGCGCGTCCCGCCGGATCGCCCCGCCGCAGCGGCCGGTCCCCGCCCCGGAGGCCGCGCCCTCCGGGCCCACCCAGCTCACCCTGCTGTGAGACCGCCGCCCGCCCCGCGCCGGGTCCCCGCTCCCGTGCCCCGTCCCGGCCCCGGGGCCTCCGTAATCCACTGGCTCACCCGGCCGCGTCCGGGCGAGGATGCCGGGATGAGTACGAACCTCCTGATCAGGGCGCTGACACCGGACGACTGCGGGGCGGTGGCCGAGATCCGGGTCCGGGGCTGGCAGTACGCCTACGCGGGTCTGGTGCCCCAGCCCTACCTCGACTCGATGGACGTCGCCGAGGAGACCGTACGGCTGCGCGGCCTGGTCGCGGGCGCCGGCGCCGCCGTCAGCCATCTCGTCGCCGAACGGGACGGAACGGTGGTGGGCTGGGGCTGTACCGGCCCGGCCCGGGACGACGACACGCCGCCCGGCGAGACCGAGCTGTACGCGCTCTACGTCCGCCCGGCCCAGCTCTCCACCGGCGTCGGCCGGGCCCTCCTCACCGAACTCACCGCCCGCGCCGAGACCGCCGGACACTCCGCGATACGGCTCTGGGTCCTCCGCGACAACGCCCGGGCCCGCCGCTTCTACCAGCGGGCCGGGTTCCGCCCCGACGGCGCCGAGGAGCCGTTCGAGGTGAGCGGGGCCCGGATCCCCGAGGTGCGGTACGTCCGCGACCTCGCCCCCGCTCCCGCGACACCGGCCGGGGCGCCCTGAACCCCGGTCAGGAGCCGGGCCGCCGGGCCGGATCCGTATCGGGGTCCGGGCCCTCCGGGCGGCCCGCCGCCGCCGACGGTCCGACGGCCGCCGGATCCGGTGTGCCGTCCTGGCCTCCGGCCGGGATCCAGCGCCGGGCCGCCGTGTCGTACTCGTGTACGGGCCGCCCCGCGACCCCGCTGGTACGGAACGGCCGCCCGCCCTCGTCGATCCGTACGACACCCCGGCGCCCGCCGCTCGACCACTCCAGCTCCAGGTACCAGTCGCAGTCGCACTCCCGTGCCGAAGCCGTGACCAGCAGGATCTCCGGGTCGGACGCCGATACCCGGTAGGGGAGGGAGACCGCGGGGATCGGGCCGTTCTCGCCGTGTCCCGGCACGGAACGGGCCAGGGGCCGCCGCCGGTCGAGATCCACCGCGAACGTACGGGGCGTCAGCACTCCCCCGCAGCCCCCGCCCATCCGGTACACCCGGCCCGCACCCGGCGGCTCGCGCCGCGCCGCCGTCCGCACCTGGAGGCCGTGCAGGACGACCGCCCGTTCGTCGGTGCCCTGAAGGGTGATCCGTACCCGGGTCTCCCCGCCGTGCACGGCCCCGGCCGCGCGGGCCCACTGCGGGGCGTCGGCCTCGACGGGCGGCGGGGGCACGTCCGAGGGCTCCCGGCCCACGAGATAGGCGTGATCGCAGCCGTACGCCCAGACATGCTGGTCGGCCGTCCAGGTGAACGGCGCGCCCTCGACCGGGGTACGCCCTCCGGAGGCGGCGGGCCCGTCATCGGTGCCGCCGCCGCTCGTGCCGGTGCCGGGGCCGGTGCCCGGCGATGTGCCCGGGGCGCTCTTCGTACCACCGCCACCGGCGCTGCCGACGGCTCCGGACGGCGATCCGGCGGCCGGTGACTTCGACGGGCCCGCCGACGGAGCCGGCACCGGACCCGGGCCACCGCGCCCGCCCTCGCCCCGCTCCGCCCCGGCCACGGACCGCTCGTCGGGCCGGTTCCCGTACCCGACGAGCCCGACCACGAGACCGACCGCCAGCACCATCACGACGACGGCGACCCTGGTCCGGCGTACGACACCCCACAGCCGGGTCTCGGCCGGGGGCGGATCACCCTGAACAACGGTAATGACGGGGGCGGGGGCTTCGGCGGGGAACCCGGCGGCGGGGGCGGGGACTTCGGCGGAGGTCTCCGGCTCCTCCGGAGGGGCCGGTGCGACCGGAGAGGCCGCGGCCCGGGGCGTGGCGGACGCCGCCTCCCGGCGGCGGGTCCGCTCCTCGTCCGCGAGCACCCAGGCCCGGTGGAGGGCGACCAGTTCGGCCCCCGTACAGCCGCTGAACCGGGCGAGCCGTTCGACCGGGGCGAACTCCGCGGGGACCGTCGCGCCCGAGCAGTAGCGGTGCAGGGTGGAGGCGCTGACACCGATCCGGCGCGCGAGGGAGCCGTAGCTCCGCCCCGATCCGTCGCGCAGCTCCCGCAGCCGCCGGGCCAGCTCCCCGGCGGCCGGGTCGTCCGGCGTCCCCACGAGCGCCTCACCCTCCCCGCGCGTAGCGCCTACCGCGTTCCGGGGCGGCGTTCCACCCCTCTGTCTTCTCCCACGTCAGTGGGGGTGGAACGGTTCCAGCGGCGCGGAGACTTGTGAACGGGCCCCCGCGCTCCCGAAGCTGATGGTCACTCCACGGCGCACCGGCGCCCGGCGACCGGGCCGGGCGGGGCCTTCGCGCCTTCAGCGATCGAGCAAACGGGGATCATCAGATGAAGACACTCCGCTCCGCCGCCGTGTCCACCGCGGCCGTCGGACTCACGTTCACCTCGCTCTCCTGGGCGAGCGCGGCCCCCGGACCGGCGTTCCTCGCCGCGTCCCAGCTGCCGCCGTCCCTCACCGCCTGGACGGCGGGCCCGGTGACGGCCGGTGTCCCGGACGACTTCTGCACCGGCAACACGGCCCCGAAGGCCGCCAGCAAGTACCGCCTGTTCCATACCGAACTGGACACCAACGCCCGCCAGACCATCACCGTGGCGGCGAGCGAGGCGAAGGCGAAGCAGCTCGTCACCAACCTCCGCAACCGGATCGAGACCTGCTTCGACCGGCTGCGGGCGGAGAACCCGAACCTCGACGGCGAGGCGTTCTACTGGGGCGCCCTGCCGGTGGAGGAGGGCGCCCATGTCTACAGCATCGACACCTTCGACCCGGTGGGCGGCGCGAACGACGTATCTCTGTACTCCGTGGGCCGCGACGGCCGCACGGTGACCGTGGTGGCCTGGGGCCAGCTCGGGGACGCGTCGGACGCGGCGGTCAAGGCGTTCCAGAAGACCACGACGACGGCGGTCAACCGAGGCGAGCATCGCCGGGCCCCGCGCGGCGCCGCTCCGGCCGGATCGGACCGGATCGACACTTGGCCGAAACCGGCCCCTGCGGACCCGGAGG
>NZ_JBEYIS010000052.1:0-50779 GCF_040635975.1 Streptomyces sp. NPDC006798 | reverse complement strand
GGCGCGCCGGGGCGCGGGGGCGCGGGGGAGCCCCCGCGCCCCGGCGGCCGGGGTCAGCCGGACAGCGTGCGGACCGCGCGGACCAGGGACGCGTTGTCGGGGGCCGGGGTGCCGTCGGGGAGCGTCGTGCCGTCCTCGTAGCCGATGCGCGTCTCGTGGCCGTCCTCGATCGCCGCGCGGACCAGGGGCCAGACCGTGGCGCCTTCGCCGTGGTAGAGGATCGGGCAGGTCACTCCGGCGGCGACGATACGGTCGGCCATCGCGCGGGCCGCGACGACCGCCGCCTCCGGGTCCTCCTCGACCGGTTCGATCAGGATCCGGACGTTCTGGTGGAGGGTGGGCGAGGCGAGAAGGGCCGGGACGTCGTCCATGGTCCAGACGGCGCTCTCCAGCACCATGCCGCGTTCCACGACCAGTTCGGCGGTCTCGGTGGCGCCCTCCTCGCAGAACGCGACGGAGGCGAAGTCGGGCATCGGATCCCAGGACTTCACCAGTTCGTACCGCTCCTCGGGGCCCGAGCAGGTCCACAGTCCCGTGGTGGTGCCGACCACGGCGTCCGGGGCGGTGGCGCGGATCGCCCGGAGGACTTCGGCGAGGGCGTCGGGGCGGATGGTCTGGCCGCCGTCCGGGGTGCGGACGTGGAAGTGGACGACGTCCGCTCCGGCGGCGAGCACCGCACGGGTGTCGGCGGCGATCTCCTCGGCGGTGACCGGGACGGTGGGGCACTCGGTCGGGGTGCGCCCGCCGTTGACGGCGGCTTTCAGGAACACGGTGGTCCTTTCGGAGTGGGGGAAGGAACGGTCAGGCGGTGAGTCGGCGTACCGTCTCGGTCGCGCCGGTGAGGTCGCCGAGCCTCGCGCCCGCCCACAACTCGGCGACCAGGGCGGGTTCCTCGGCGTCGTCGGTGAGCGCCTCGTCGAGTACGGCGGCGAGCCGGCCCGCCGGGGCGATGATCAGGCCGTTGGCGTCGCCGAGCACGATGTCACCGGCGTGGACGGGGACCCCGCCGCAGGTGACGGGGGCGCAGAGGGAGCCGTCCGCGAGACCGTGCAGCTTCGTGGTCAGAGGGGTGCGGCCGTACGCGTACACCGGCAGTCCCACCGCCCGCAGCGCCTCGATATCGGTACAGAGCCCGTCGACGACCGCTCCGGCGGCGCCGCGCGCGGCGAGGGCGTTGACCACGACCTCGCCGAGGGGGGCGTGCCGGCGGTCGCCGCCGGTGTCCACGACGACGACATCACCGGGGCCGACGAGTCCGGCGGTGTGGTGGAGCAGGGTCGAGTCGGTGGCGGTGGTACGGACCGTCACGGCCCGGCCGACCAGTTTGCCGGTGCCCGCGACCCGCTGGAGGGCAGGATTGCAGAAACCTTCCTCCAGATAGTGGCCGAGGGTGGGGAAGTCGACGGTCCGCAGCCGGTCGGCGAGTGCGGTGTCGAGGGGTGCGGGGAGTTCACGGATGTCGAGCGGCATGGCTGCGGGTCACCTCGGTCCGATGATGATGCGGCGGTTGCGGAGTACGGGCAGTACGGTGCGGGCCCGGTCGATCCGGTCCTTGTCGGCGTCGAGGACGAACAGGGACCGCTCCTCCTCGCCGAGGGCGCCGCGGACCACGCCGAGCGGATCGACGGCCATCGACATCCCGATGCAGTCGGGGGTGGTGAGGGAGGAGGCGACGACCCAGCAGGTGTTCTCGATGGCCCGGGTCCGCAGCAGGGTCTGCCAGTGGTCCTCCTTGAGAGGGCCCTTGACCCAGGCGGCGGAGACGGCGAGGAGGTCGGCGCCCATCTCCACCAGGGAGCGGGTGAACTCGGGGAAGCGGATGTCGTAGCAGTTGACGAGTCCGACGTTGAAGTCGCCGATCCGGACGACGACGGGGCCGGTGTCGCCGCGCTGGATCCGGCGCGACTCCTTGTAGTCGAAGGCGTCGTAGAGGTGCATCTTGCGGTAGAGGCCGAGGACTTCGCCGGTGGCGTCGACGGCGGCCATGGTGTTGTACGGCAGGGCCGTACCGCTGTCCTCGTAGCCCGCGGCGACGATCGCGGTGCCGTGGCTGCGGGCGATCCGGGAGAGCCCGTCGAGGAAGGGCTCCCAGTGGGCGGTGGCGAGGGCGCGGAGCGGGGTACCGGTCTCGTCGGCGACGTCGGACGGGAGCATCGACTCCTCGGGGAAGACGACGAGTTCGGCGCCGGAGGCGGCGGCTTCGGCGGTCATCTCCTCGATGACCGCGAGGTTGGCCGCCGCGTCTGCGGTGGGGGCGAACTGGGCTGCGGCGACCTTCACGGCCGTGTCTCCTTGCTGGGGGTGGTGGGGGTGGTCCGGGGTCCGGTCCCGCCCGGCGGCCCGGGTCACGGGACGGCCCGGGTCCGGGTCCGGTCCGCCGGGGCGGATCGCCGGGGTCATTCGGGGAGCAGCCGGGACCGCTCGGGGTCCCAGCCGGCCGTGACGGCGGTGCCGGCGGCGAGGGTGCCCCGGTCGGCCCCGGCCGCCTCGGCGACCAGGGCCGTTCCGTCGGCGAGGGTCAGGTGGTAGCGGGTGGCGTGGCCGAGGTAGACGATCTGCCGGAGCGTGCCGTCGAGTACGGCTCCGCAGCCGGGCGGGCGTTCCCCGGCGGGGGCCAGCCGGACGTTCTCGGGCCGTACGGCGAGATGGGCCTCGGTGCCGTCGGCGAGTCCGTGGCCGCCGGGCGCGGGGACACGGCCGAGGCCGGGTACGTCGACGACGTCACCGGCGACGGTCCCGGCGAGGAAGGTGGAGGTGCCGATGAAGTCGGCGACGAACCGGGTCGCGGGGCGTTCGTAGATCGCCTCGGGGGTGTCGACCTGGAGGACCCGGCCGCCGTCCATGACGGCGATCCGGTCGGACATGGTGAGGGCTTCCTCCTGGTCGTGGGTGACGGTCACGAAGGTCACCCCGACCTCCCGCTGGATCTTCTTCAGCTCCAGTTGCATCTCGGCCCTGAGCTTCTGGTCGAGGGCGCCGAGCGGTTCGTCGAGCAGCAGCAGCGACGGGCGGCCGATCAGGGCGCGGGCGATCGCGACGCGCTGCCGCTGGCCGCCGGAGAGCTGGGCGATCGACCGGTCGCCGTATCCCTCCAGCCGGACCAGGGCGAGGGCTTCGCGGACCGCTTCGCCGATCTCGGCCCGGGGCCTGGTCTTCCGTACCTTCAGTTCGAAGGCGACATTGCCGGCGACGGAGAGATGGGGGAAGAGGGCATAGCTCTGGAAGAGCATGTTCAGATCGCGCTTGTGGGGCGGGGTTCCGGCGGCGGGGGTGCCGCCGAGTTCGACGGTGCCCTCGGTGGGCGTCTCGAAGCCGGTGATCATCCGCATCAGGGTCGTCTTGCCGCAGCCGGAAGGACCGAGGATGGAGAAGAACTCGTTCCGCCGGATGTCGAGGGTGACATCGGAGACGGCGGGGGTGCCGCCGAAGGTCTTGCCGACTCCGGTGAGCCGTACGGCCGGTACGGCGCCGGGGCCGGGGGCCGCCCCGGGGGCGGTCGTGATGGTGTCGGTGGTCATGGTCAGGACGCCTTCACCTTGGTCCAGCCCTGCTGGAAGTGCTTCATCGCGGTGCCCGGGTCGAGCAGGAAGTCCGCCTTGGCGACCGCCGCGTCGGGGGCGTAGATCGCCGGGTTGTCCAGCGCCTTCTTGTCCTTGACGAAGTC
This sequence comes from Streptomyces sp. NPDC006798, assembly GCF_040635975.1. Lineage (NCBI taxonomy): Bacteria > Bacillati > Actinomycetota > Actinomycetes > Kitasatosporales > Streptomycetaceae > Streptomyces > Streptomyces sp. NPDC006798. The sequence continues at coordinate 47,115 of NZ_JBEYIS010000052.1, read as the reverse complement.
GCGCGCCTCGGCGTTGGTGCTGGCGCTGCCGCCGTCGTCGGTGGCCATGGCCGCGATCTCGGGGCGGAGCAGGAAGTTGATGAACTGGTAGGCGGCGTCGGTGTTCTTGGCGCCCTTGGGGATCGCGAGGCCGTCGGTCCAGATGGAGCCGCCCTCCTCGGGGAGGACGTACTGGACGTCGGGGTTGGCGGCGACGACCTTCGCCATCGCCGTACCGCTCCACGCCTGGGCGGCGCACGCCTGCCCGGTGGAGAGCAGCTGCGGGTAGTTGGTGGAGTTGTATCCCGCGAGCATCTTCTTCTGGTCGGTCAGGGCGTCGGTGGCGGCCTCGATCTCGCCCTTGTCGGTGCTGGTGGCGCGGGCGCCGGTGACCTGGAGGCCCGCGATGTACGCCGCCAGCATGTTGTCCAGCATGTAGACCTTGCCCTGGTACTTCTCGTCGAAGAGGGTCTGCCAGCTGGTCGCGGACGGGATGCACTTCTTGTTGTACGCGAAGCCGGTGGTGCCCCAGATCCACGGCACCGAGTACTTGTTCCCGGGGTCGTACGACGGGTCGCGGAACTTGTCCGCGAGGTTGTCGAGGCCCTTGACGCGGGAGTGGTCCAGCGGCTGGATCAGCTTCTGGCCGATCAACTGCTGCACGCTGTACTGGCTGGGCTCCACCAGGTCGTAACCGGCCGAGCCCGAGCTGAGCTTGGCGGTCATGGTCTCGTTGCTGTCGAAGGTGTCGAGGGTGACGTCGATCCCGGTCTCCTGCTCGAACTTCTTCACCACGGTGTCGGGGATCTCCCCGGCCCAGGCGTAGACATTGAGCTTCTTGCCGCCACCGCCGGAGGCGGACCCCGAGCCGCCGCAGCCGGTGGCGACGAGTGCGGTGACGGTGGCCACGGAGACCGCGAGTACGCCTCTGGAGATGCTTCTGGTGCGCATGGGTGGTGCCTTTCGTACGGGCCGGGGGCCGGGAGGGGCCGGGGCCGCGGGGAGGGGAAGTCCGAAGAGGGCCTGAGAGGCCGGAAGGAACCGGAGCCGGGGTCAGGAGCGCCCCGCGCCGAGCAGGACGCGCCGCATCTGCCGCACTCCGACGCCGAGGATGATCAGCAGGGTGAAGAGGACGAGCAGGGTGCCCAGGGCGTTGATCTCGGGCGTGAGGCCGCCCTTGAGCATCGAGTAGACCCGTAGCGGCAGGGTCGTACTGCCGATGCCGTTGGTGAAGGTCGACATCACGATATTGCCGAAGGAGATGGTGAAGCTGAGCAGCCAGGCGGCCAGCAGCGGCTGTCTGAGCAGGGGCAGGGTGACCCGGCGGAACGACTGCCAGGCGTTGCAGCCGAGGTCGGTCGCGGCCTCTGCCAGCGACGGGTCGAGGGCGTTGTAGGCGCCGAGGACGATCAGCGCCGCGTACGGCAGGGTCACCACCAGATGGCCCAGGATCAGGGTCCGCATCCCGAGGTCGGCGCTCATCGCGCCGAAGACCGAGAGCAGGGCGACGCCCAGCACGATCTCCGGGATGATCAGCGGCAGGAAGAGCCCGCCGGAGAAGACCGCCTTGCCGCGGGCCCGCAGCCGGGCCATGCCCATCGCGGCGAGGAGTCCGCAGAGGGTGGCGAGGGTGGCGGAGACCAGGGCCGTCTCGGCGCTGATCCGCAGGGCGGCCAGGAGTTCGGTGTTCCGGGACAGCTCCCCGTACCAGCGGGTGCTGAATCCGGCCCACTTGTAGGTGACCTCGGAGTCGTTGAAGGAGAGGACCACCACGACGACGATGGGGATGTAGAGGAAGGCGATGACGCCGCGGGCGAGCCACGCGGTCACGGTGTCGAGGGCGTGCTTCATGCCGACTTCCTCCTCAGCCGCCGGGCGGCGAGTCCGAATACCGCCATCGAGGCCACCATCAGGAGCAGCAGCACCACGGACGCGGCGGCGCCCATCGGCTGGTTGCGGAATTCGGTGTAGAGCGTGACGATCAGATTGCCGACCAGCTGGTCGCGTCCGCCGCCGAGCAGGACGGGGATCACGAACACGCCGAGGGTCGGGATGAAGGTGAGCAGCGCCGCCGCCAGCATCCCGGGCCGGGCGATGGGCAGCAGGACCCGGGTGTGCACCCGCCACCAGCCGCAGCCCAGGTCCCGGGCGGCCTCGCCGAGGGAGTTGTCGACGCCGCGCAGGGCGGCGTAGATCGGGAAGATCGCGGTGGGCAGGAAGGCGTAGACGAGGCCGACGAAGGACGCGCCCTGGCTGGGGATCCACTGGGTGGCGCCGTCGGTGAACCCGATCGCGTCGGTGAGGCTGTTCACCGGGCCGCCGGGGCTGAGCAGATTGATCCAGGCGAAGGTGCGGACCAGGAAGTCGGTCCAGAACGGCACGATGATCAGCAGCAGCAGGAGCATCTGGCGCTGCGGGGACCGGCTCGCCAGGTAGTACGAGACGACATAGCCGAGGACCAGGCAGACGGCGGTGTTCAGGGCGGCCATGCCCAGGCTGTAGCCGAAGACCTTGAGATAGACGGGGTCCATCAGGTCCTGGTAGTTGGTCAGGGTCCAGCCGCCCTGGATGCCGCCGTAGGCGTCGGCGGAGGCGAAGCTGTTCCGGATCACCAGCAGCAGCGGGACCAGGACCAGTCCGGCGACGGTGATCCCGGCGGGCGCCAGCAGCAGGGTGGTGACCGCGGCCCGGCGGGCCCGCGGCTCCCGGGCGGGCGGGGCCTGGGGCCGCCCCGGGCGCCGGGGCGCCGTACCGGTGGTGGTCGTGGCGACCGTCACCGCGGTGCCCGGCGGTACGTCCGGTCGGGGGGCGGGGTGGTGTGCATGGCGCTGAACTCCTTCTCCGGGGGCGGTTCCGGTCCGGGCCCGGTCGCCGCGGGGGCCGGCGCGGGGGTGCGGCGGCCGGGGCGGAGGGGCCCGGAGCCCCTTGCGGCGGCCCCGGGGGGCGGGCCGCCGGGGGCCGGGGTTTCGGATGGGGAAAGCGTCGGTGAACGGCCCCCGGGCCGGATAGATGAAACCGAAACGAATCCCGTGGAAACACCCCCCGATTTCCACGCATCTCGCAACGCCGGATGTGACCCGGGACATAGGACGGTCAGCAGGGTGGGCGGATGATGGTGCTGACAGAGATCCGTTTCCGCACCCTCCGGAGGCCCCCGGTGATCGACGACCTGGACCGCCAGATCATCGACCAGCTCAGGGTCGACGGCCGCCGCTCGTTCGCCGAGATCGGCCGGACGGTCGGACTCTCGGAGGCATCCGTACGCGCCCGCTATCAGCGGCTCCAGCGCCGGGGCGTGCTCCAGGTGGTGGGGATGACCGACGCGGTGCGGATGGGCGAGATGGAGGTCCATCTGGCGGTCCGGGTCCATCACATCCCGGTCGCCCTGGTCGCCCATGAGCTGTCCCGGATGCCGGAGGTGCGGTACGTCGCCTCCTGCGTCGGCCCCTACGACCTGATCGTGGACGTCCGCTGCCGGAATCTGGAGCATCTCGCGGAGCTGCTGACCGAACGGGTCCGCCGGGTGAACGGGGTGGCCCACGCCGAGGCGCTGACCGTGCTGGAGGTCATCAAGGACTCGTACCTCTGGGAAGGGTTCCGGGAGGTCCCGGTCCGGCCGGGCAAGCGGATCATCCCGGGCTGACCGCCCCGGCGGCGCCCGGAGCCGTACGGTACGGAACACCGGGCACCCGCGGCCGTACGGCGTGGAACACCAGGCGCGCTCCCCCGGATCCCGCGGCGGTACGGAACCGGCCGCCGCTACTCCTCCGTGACCCGCTGCCCCACGGCGCTCGCGAGCCCGCTCCACGAGTAGTCCTTGAAGAGTTCGAGCAGCAGCAGGACCTGGACCCGGGAGACCCCCGGCAGCATCCGGATGTCGTCCAGCAGTTGGACGAGCTGGGCCTGGTCGCGGCAGGTGCCCTCCAGGAAGATGTCCTGGCTTCCGGCGCAGAGCGCCACATGGTTGATCATCGGCATTCCGGAGAGCGTCTTGGCGACCGCCCTCGGGGTCAGGTCGCGGACCCGGATCATCAGCCGTACGGACTGGTGTCCCAGCCGCAGCGGATCGCAGAGCGCCACGATCCGCAGCACGCCGCTCTCCTGGAGCCGGGCCACGCGCTGCCGTACGGTCCCCTCGGAGACGCCCAGCTCGCGGGCGAGGGCCGTATAGGGCGTCCGGCCGTCCCGGGTGAGCGCCCGTACGATCCTGCGGTCCGTATCGTCCAGCACCAGCCCACCATGTCACCTTTGATGGCTGAAAATCGGTGAATGTGCCGCTGGTCACATTCCTCGGATTCCGGGCGCGCCGCCCGGCCGGTCCGCCCCGGGTGTGCGCGCGGCCTCCCCGAACTCCCGCTTCCCGCACCCGGACGCGCGACTACTACGACGGCACGTAGCAGAATGGGCGCGTCGACGGGCCGCCCGGGCGGACGGCGCCGTCCAGGACCCTGGAGTCGGAGTGACACCCATGCGCAAGAACGCCATCGCCGCCGCGACCGCCGCCGTGCTGGTGGTGGGCGGTGCCGTCTACTACGCCGCCGGGGGACCCCCGTTCGGCGGCGACGGCGACGGGGGCGGAATCGCCGCGGACCGGGTCTGCGCCCAGCTCGGACCCGCCGAGCCGGCCGCGAGGACGCTCGACGGGATACTCCCCGCCACCGGCACGTACCGCTTCGACGCCGAGACCGCGGAGCGCCGGGGGAAGAAGTCCGACGGCTACGCCACGGCCTGCCGGGTCCTGGACGGCGACCGGAACATGCTGTTCGTGGCCCATACGGAGATGCTGGCCACCGAGCCGGTGGCGGGCTGGTTCTCGACCGTCCGGGCCCGGGACTACCCGGACCGGCAGCTGCGGAGCTTCGGCCCCGGGAACTCCGGCCGCTCCTCCGGCCGGGCGGCGGCGCTCCTGGTGCCGTGCTCGCCCGCGGCGCAGTCCCCGGAGGGCGCGCGCAGTCTGGGGGTGACGGTCCGGCTGCCGTCGGGCGTCCGCGAGCGGGACGTCGAGCGGGCCCGTACGGCGGTACAGGAACTGGCGCTCGCGGCGGCCCGGCGGAGCCACCGGGACGCGGGCTGCGATCTGCCGTCCGGCCTGCCCGCCGTCTAACGGCGGGTCAGCCGATGTGGTCGCAGACCGGCCCCCGGTGTCTCCCGGCCCCGAGCACTCCCGCTCCCGGGCGGTGCCGGTCAGTACGGGGTGGTGGCCGAACCGGCGCGCCGGGCACCGCGGCCGGACCGTGAGACATCAGGATGAGGCGAACAAGCGTCCGGAACATGTCAACCCGGTCGTACGGAATCTCGAAGTGGGCCGGGTGACGACGGCTCGGCGGCCGTCCGTAAGCGGCCTTTCGGCCCCCGGGGTACCGGGTTCGCGGTAGGAATGCGGTCGAGGGACCGCCGGCGCGAGGGCGCCGGGCACGGGTCCGGCCGAGGGGAGCGACAGTATGGGGACCGACGTACGGAATCCGGAGGGGAACGCGTTTCTGCGGCGGCGGCTCGCCCGCAGGTTCGCGACGTACGACACCGACGGCGACGGCTTCGTGGAGCGGACCGACTTCGAGGCGGCCGTCGCCCGGCTCGGCACGGCGTTCGGCCGGGAGCCGGGGTGCGCGGCGCTGGGCCGGGTCCGGGAGCTGAGCCTCGGGCTCTGGGAGCATCTGGTCGCCCAGGCCGATCTGGACGGGGACGGCCGGATCACCGAGGAGGAGTACGCGACGGCCTTCGCGGCCGGGGCGCTGGTGACACCCGCCTCGTTCGACGGGGCGTACCGGCCCTTCCTGGACGCCCTGATGGACGTGGTCGACGGGGACGGCGACGGCAGGCTGACCCGGGACGAGCAGGTGCGGTGGACGGGCGCGCTGATGGGGCTGCCCGCGACGGACGCCCGGGAGGTCTTCGGGCGGCTCGACACCGACGGGGACGGGCTGATCGGCCGGGACGATCTGCTGGAGTCGATCCGGGCCTACTACTTCGACGACGATCCGCACGGGCCGGGTGGCTGGCTGCTCGGGCCGCTCGGCGACTGACGGCCCGGCTCGGCGCTTTCCCGGGGCGGCGGACGAAGGGGCGGGCGGGCCCGGTGGCGTACCACCTGACCCGCCCGCCCCGCCGATCCCATCGGTCACGGTTTCAGCGGTAGTAGACCGCCGTCCGCCGCCCCTCGATCTCATGGATCTGTACGGGGGTGTCGAAGACCTCGGTCAGCACCTCGGCCCGCATCATCCCGTCGACGGTGTCGGACGCGGCGATCTTCCCGTCGCGCAGGGCGATGACATGGTCGGAGTAGGTGGCGGCGAAGTTGATGTCGTGCACGATCAGGACGACGGTCTTGCCGAGTTCGTCGGCGGCCCGCCGGAGCTGGCTCATCATCCGGACGGAGTGCTTCATGTCCAGGTTGTTCAGCGGCTCGTCCAGCAGCACGTACCGGGTGTCCTGGGCGAGCACCATCGCGACATAGGCCCGCTGGCGCTGGCCGCCGGAGAGCTGGTCGAGATAGCGGTGCTGGAGGTCGCCGAGGTGGAGGAAGTCGAGTGCCTCGTCGACCTTGGCGATGTCGTCCTTGGCGAGCCGGCCCCGGCAGTGCGGGAAGCGGCCGAAGGAGACCAGTTCGCGGACGGTGACCCGGGCGGTGAAGTGGTTCTCCTGCCGGAGGATGGAGAGGAGCCTGGCCACATCGCGGGAGGGGGCCCGGTGGACGTCGACCCCGTCGACGGTGACCGTGCCGGAGTTGGGTTCGGCGAGCCGCCCGATGATGGTCAGCAGGGTCGACTTCCCGGCGCCGTTGGGTCCGACGAGGGAAGTCACCCCGCCCGCCTGGATCTGCCCGGAGACCGGTCCGAGCACGGTGTGGTCGCCGTACGACTTGGTGATGTCGGTGAACTCGATCACAGGGTGCCCTTCCGGAGGAGATGGAGGAGGAAGACCGCCCCGCCGAGGAACTCGATGACGACGGTGAGCATGCCGGAGGCGTAGAAGACGTGTTCCATCACGAACTGGCCGCCCGCCAGGGTGATCATGCCGATCAGGAACGCCATCGGCAGCACGACGATATGCCGGTGGGTGCCCGCCAGCTGGTGGGCGAGGATCGCGGTGACGAAGCCGAAGAAGGTCATCGGGCCCGCGAGGGCCGTCGCCATCGCGATCAGCAGGGAGACCATCAGCAGCATCACCGTCAGCTCGCGCTTGTGGGAGATGCCCAGGTTGGTCGCGGTGTCCCGGCCGAGCAGCAGGGCGTCGAGCCGGTAGCAGCGGTAGAGGACGACCCCGCCGACGACCACACAGACCAGGGTGGCCAGCGGGAGGTACGAGACCTCGGCGCTGGTGAGCCGGCCGAAGAGCCGGGCCGACAGGACGTCGAACTCGGCGGGTGACAGCAGCCGCTGGAGGAAGTCCGACAGGCTGCGGAAGGCGAGTCCGAGGACCACACCGACCAGCAGCAGAACGTGCAGGCTGCCGTTGCGGCCGGAGAACAGCCAGGTGAAGAGCAGCATGGTGAAGCCGACCATCAGCAGGGTCTGGGTGATCAGCTTCGGCATGCCGTCGGTGACCGCCAGCACACTGCCGCCGAAGAAGGCCACCATCAGGGTCTGCATCAGGATGTAGACCGCGTCGAAGCCCATGATCGACGGGGTCAGGATCCGGTTGTGGGTGATGGTCTGGAAGACCACGGTGCCCACGGCGTGGCAGAACGCCACCACGGCCATGGTCCAGAAGACCGTGGTCCGCCGTTCGAAGGCGAAGTCGAAGGACCCCTCGATGAAGAGGAAGAGATAGCAGAGCGCGGCGGCGGTGGCGAGCACGGCGGCGACGGCGAGCCGGGCGGCCGGGGGGAATCCCCGGCGGGCCCGGGCGGGCGCGGCAACGGCTGGAGCCGCGGGGGGCGCGGCGGGGGTCGAGATCTCAGACATGGGCCCTCTCCCGCTGACGCAGAATGATCACGACGAAGACGACCGCTCCGACGGCGCCGAGGACGACGGTCGACGGGATCTCCAGCGGGAAGACCACGGTCCGCCCGACGAGATCGCAGGCGATCATCAGCGCCACACTGGAGAGCACCACCCAGGGCAGATTGGCGCGGACGTCGTCACCGCGGATCATCGAGATCAGATTGGGCACGATCAGCCCGAGGAACGGGATGAAGCCGACGACGACGGTGGTCACCCCGGTGGCCAGGGCGACCATCACCAGTCCGGTGAAGAGGATCCGGCGGTACGGCAGCCCCAGGCTGGTGGCGGTGTCCCGGCCGAGACCGGCGATGGTGAACCGGTCCGCCAGTACGTACAGGCCGACGAGGATCGCGCCGACCACCCACAGCGGTTCGTAGTTGCCCCGGACGATGGAGCTGAAGCCGCCCGAACGCCAGGTGGCGAGCATCTGGAGCAGATTCTCCGAGGACGCGATGTAGAGCGTCACGGCGCTCACCAGGGCACCCAGCATGATGCCCACGATCGGCACGATGACCTGCGACTTGAGCGCGATCCGGCCGAGTACGAAGAGGAAGACGACGGCGCCCGCGAAGGCGAAGGCGCTGGCGGCGCCCATCTTCACCAGCGGCGAGGCGCCCGGGGCGAGCAGGGTGAGCAGCAGAATGCCGAGAGCCGCCCACTCGCTGGTGCCGGTGGTGGTCGGCTCCACGAAGCGGTTCTGGACCAGCATTTGCATGATCACACCGGAGACCGCCATCGCGGCGGCCGCCAGGACGAGTGCGAGGGTGCGCGGGACCCGGGAGATCAGGAACATCTCGCGTTCGTCGGGGTCGGTGAAGAGACCGCGCAGATCGATGTCGTAGCCGCCGACGAAGAGTGAGGCGGTGACCAGGGCCAGCACACCGAGCGTGGCCAGCAGCAAGGGTATTCGGCGCATCGGGCTTCCGGGACGGGTGGAGGTGCACGGCCGCCCCGGCCCCGTGACGGGGGCCGGGGCGAACGGCGTGGAAGTGATCAGCCGGCGGCGCTGAAGGAGGTCGCGACCTGGCCGAAGGCGTCGGTGTACGCCTGGATGCCCTCGGTCAGGTAGAAGTCGTTGTCCAGGTAGATGACCTGGCCCTTGGTACGGAAGGTGGTCTTGTCCCACGCCTCCATACCCTCGATGATCTTCTTCGCGGCGACGGCCTCGGTGCCCTCCTTGGCGCCGACGGCGGCGTCACGGTCGAGGACGATCATCCAGTCGGGGTTGAGCTTGGCGATCGTCTCGGGGGCGAGCCCGGAGTCGTTGTGCACGGAGGTGCTGTCCTCGCCCTCGGCGCTCAGCACGTTCTTCAGGTTCAGCGGCTGGGTGAGCCGGCCGATCCGGCTGGCGCCGTTGTCGACCTTGCCGGCGCTGGCCACGGCGAGGAAGACCTTCTCGCCCTTGGTGGACTTCACCGCGTCCTGCTCGGCCTTGGTGAGGGCGTCGACGATCTCCTTGGCCTTGGCCTCCTGGCCGAAGACCTTGCCCAGCGTCGTGGTCTGGGTCTTGAGGGCGTTGACGTAGCCGTCCTTCGCCTCGTCCGACGGGGCGACGTCGATCGTCTTGCCGATCTTGGCCAGCTTGGCGTGGTGGTCGGTGAACCGGTAGCCACCGATGATCAGGTCCGGCTCGCTGGCGTTCAGCGCCTCGAACTTGGGCTCGCGGTGGGTACCGACGTCCTTGATCGAGGAATCGTTCTTCCAGTCCTCGAAGCCCTCGTTCGGCAGCAGCCCCTTCGGCACGGCGACCGGCTTCACACCGAACGCCTTCAGCGTGAGGAAGGAGGTGTTGTCGAGCGCGGCGACCCGGGCGGGCTTCAGAGGCACCTTCACCTCGCCCTTGGCGGTCGTGATGCTGACCTCGCCCTGGCTCTTGCCCTTGGCCGAATCCGACTTCTCGTCGGACTTGCCGCAGGCGCTCAGCACCAGACCCGCGCACAGGACCGTACTGGTCACCACGACGCTCTTGCGAAAACGGACGGAACGCACGACGAAGGACTCCTCGGACGGGAAGGCAGCGGGTGTCGCGGGGCGACGGGGCTGCGGTGACGCACTGCTTTGCTTAGCCTAACCTAAGTTTTTCCCGTGCTTGACCGATAAACATGTCTCAAATCGACATACGTCCAAGCCAGGGGCGCCGCGCGGGGAGGCGCCTGTGCATACGTTTTCAGCCAAGCCGCCCGTCTCACTCCCGGGCGGCGCGCCCAGCAATGGGGGGACCCCCAGCGCCTTGACCCTCCGGGTGAGGCCCGCGCCGTCCCGTCCAGCCGGGCGGGTGTTGTCGGGCGACCGCGCGCCGGTGGGTGGCTTGTCGCGCAGTTCCCCGCGCCCCTGGTTGCCCTTCTCGTCGCCCTCGTAGAGAGGCGGGTCCCGTCTACCGGGGGTGGGCCCCTCTTTCAGGGCCGGTGCCGGGGAGAGCATTTAGGGGCTCGGGGAACTGCGAGACAAGCCACCGGCGGTCCGCAGACCGCCGACAACGCACGGGCGCCGGGCGCGGCCCGGATAGTGGGCGGCAACCCGAGGAGGCGAGGCGCGCCGGAGGCGGGAAGCGGCGCGCGCGGGATCGTGACCGTGGGGCCCAATTCGCTTAGCATCAGAGGGAGTTCAGCGGCGCACACTCAGGGGGCGACGAGGGATGAGCGAATACGACCACGGCCACACCGTCGCCGGATGGACCGGGTTCACCGTCGCGACGACCGGCTCGGCGGTCGCCGCCGTGGGGGTCGTCGGCTGGCGCCCGGGGATCTGGCTGGGCATCGTGATCATGGCGGCGGCCGTCCTGGTCACCTGGTGGCTGCATCTCGCGGGCCGGGGCAAGCCCCCGGGCTCGCGTCCCGTAGGGCAGCGGGGTTTCGGGGGTCACGACGAGGCCGCCCGGCTGGGGCATCCGGAGTGTCTGAGCTGTCGGCTGGCGGGTCGCAGCGGAGTGCCCGCCGCGGACCGCGGCGCGCCGGAGCCGGAGTCCGCCGCCGAGGCGACGACCCCCTGACCCGATCGGCGCCCCATGGCCCGCCGCCTCCCGGCACGGTAGCGTCGAGGGGTACGGGCCCGCGGTGGTGAACACACCGTGGGCACCGGCTTGTTGAGGTCACGGCACAGGAATCAGGGGGCGTACATGCGTCGTCGGCAACTCCGTCGGCTCGGGGCGGTCGCGGTGGCCGGGCTCGTGGCGGCCGGGGCCTCGGGGTGCGGGCTGAACGGGGACTCCTTCGACGACAACAGCGCCATCTCGGGGCGGATCACCTCCGTCCTGCTGGAGAACGGCGGCGGTGACGTCACGGTCAAGGGGATGTCGGGCACCCGGAGCCTGACCCTGGAGCGCCGGGTGGAGTACCGGGACGACCGCCCGAAGAAGCCCACGCACCGGATCGAGAACGGTGTCCTGGTCCTCGGCGGCTGCGGCAAGGACTGTTCGGTCGAGTACGACGTCGAGGTCCCCGAGGGCATCCCGGTCCGGGGCGAGCTGAACAAGGGCTCGGTGAAGCTGTCCCGGGTGGGCGCGGTGAAGGTGACGACGAAGTCGGGCCGGATCGAGCTGAACGGGGTGAAGGGCGCGGTCGAGGTGAAGACCTCGAAGGGCCGGATCACCGGCCGGAACATCGCGGGCAACCGGGTCACCGCGAGCGCGGGCGACGGGACGGTCCATATGACGGTCCGCACTCCGGCGAGTGTGACGGTGACGACCGACGGCGGGCGGATCAATCTGCGGGTCGCGAAGGCGCGCTACCAGGTGGCCGCCGCCTCCGACGGCGGCGACAAGAACGTCGACATCGCCCATGACCCGGCCGCGCGCCACAAGATCAAGCTCACGTCGAAGGACGGGGACATCATGCTCCGGGACTCCTGACGACACACTTCCGACTGTCGGGATCCCCGGCCGCTCCTCACTCCGGCCACTCCCCCGGTCACTCCCCTGGCCGACATCCGCGCCCCGCCGCGCCGGGCGGTCCGGCCCTGACCCGGTACGGCTTCCGGGCGGTCGGGTAACCGCCCGGTCACACCTTCCGGCGGGCGCGACCGGGGGTGCCGGGTGCCATCCTGGCCGAGGCATGGCGGGGGATTCCGGAGAGGAGTTCTGTCATGTGGCACCGTAAGGCAGCGTTCACCATCGCGGCGGCCCTCGGTCTGGCCCTGGGCGTCCCGGGTCTCGCCGGTACGGCACAGGCCGAGACCACCTGCACCACGGGTGTGCCGTGCTACGTCCTCTACTACGACGAGGACGGCCGGGAGTACAAGCACACCGACCTGGACACGTACTTCTGCTATCCGACGCCGGAGGGCGCGGTGAAGGGCTACAACCACACCACGAAGAGAATCTGGCTCTTCAAGTACTCGACGGCGTGCGAGGGCTACCCCGACGCCTATCTCGACCCGAACCGGTCCTGGGACGACCCGAGTGTCAAGTACTACTCGTTCGACTACCGCTAGTCCCCCTGACGGACCGGCGAACGGACCGCGCGACGCCCCGCCTCCCCTCCCGGATGCGGGGCGTTGCCACGCGGCGGAGAATGAAGGTGACAGGGGGCCGCACGTCAGGAGCACCGGACATGGGCCGGGAGCGCGACGATCAAGGGATGCGCGAGGGCAGGGGGCGGGCGCGCCACGACATCCGTCTCCCCGGATTCGTCCACGAGGACGAGATCGGACTCGGCGACCTGGTGAGCCGGGCGACGAGCGCCGCCGGGGTCCGTCCGTGCGGTGGTTGTGCCCGCCGGGCCCGGCGGATGAACCAATGGGTCACCTTCTCCGGACGCCGCCGCTGAGACACGCGGCCGGCCCACGGGACACCGGGAGCCAGTCATGAGCGATGAAGCCGTGCCGCAGGGGGACGTACCGGAGGCGGCGGCCCCGTCCCCGGCCCCGGACGGATACCAGCCGGACGAGTACCACCGGCACGACGAGGGCTTTTCCTGTGCCGACAGGGACTCCTATGTCTTCGCCGTCGGCCGGATCGCCTGCCGGTTCCCCGACCCGGGCGTCGAGAAGGAGTTCACCCAGGTCGTCGGCGGCTCGAAGACCCGTGGGAAGACGGACGACCAGGTGCTCCGCGAGGTCGTGGGCCGCCCGGAGAACCGCTATCTGGCCCGCCAGTTGCAGTTCGTCCTGATCATCCAGGGGGTGGAGACCTATACGGTCGTTCCCCGGTTCCCCGAGGACTACGAGAAGCTGATCGACGCCCTGCGGCCCCAGCCGTCACCGCTCGACCTCGATGTGGTGATCGGGGTACGGGTCCCCTCGGGTGGCTCGTGCGGTGGACTCGCCCTCCCCGTGGTGGAGTTCTACCAGCTCTACTCATTCAGCCGCCCGGTGCTCTTCGACGCGATCGAGAAGCCGGACGGCATGTCGGCCAAGCGCTTCCGGGCCACGGCCGACGCGGTCCTCACCAAGATCCTCCAGATCACCGAGAACGCGGGCGCCACCGCCCCGGACCGGGCCGCGAACTATGTGGCCTGCCGGTACGAGGCGGTCTACCTCAAGACCTTCGAGGCTTTCGCCGCCGACTACGCGCTGACCTCGATCGAGGTGGGCCCGGCGGCCGTCGGCGGCGACCAGGGCGTGATGAACTTCGTCGTCTCGTACACCGGTCGCAAGACCGACATCACCGAGCGGTACGCGGTCCAGGTCGCCACCCGCCATATGAATCCCTATCTGCTGACCCACCTCGGGCCGAGCCTCTGAACAGCCGAGCCCCTGGGAAGGGGTGACCATCATGAACCTCCCGGGTTTCACCGGTGCGACCGTCCTCGACGGCGGATACGGCGTTTTCCCCGCCCAGGTCTCCTACGGGACGTGCCGGGACGAGTGCCGGGAAATCTGCCGGAATCAGTGCGCGGGCAAGTACAACCCCGCGAGCTGTCAACAGCGGTGCCAGCCGGCCTGTATCGACGACTGCCTCCGCCCGCCGTGCCAGCCGGACTGCCATGAGGAGCGGCACTGCAACGCGGACGGGGCGACCGTGGCCGTGACCGTCTGCAAGGAGTGCGACGGTACGACGAGTTACTCATCGCCCAGCCTGGTCAAGCCGACCTGCCCGTGACCCGGTGACGGCGGCGCCCCGGGGGCCGGTCCGGCCGGACGCGCCAGGAGCGCGTACGGCCGGACGTCCGGATGTCGTGGTGGGGGTAATCGACGGTACGGCCGACCTCGGCCATCCGGGTCTGGCGCTCCAGCCGGTCCGGTTCGCCGGCACCGCCGCCTCCTCCGCCGCGACCGCCGCCCCCTCCCCCGCGACCGGCCCGTCGCACGGCACGCTGGTCCTGGCGGCGCTCGCGGCCCGGCCCACCGCCTCGGTCCCGGGGCTCTGTCCGGGCTGTACGTTTCTCGTCCGCCCGGTCGCCGGTGTGGACACGCCGCCCGCCTCACCCGCCGAACTGGCCGCGGCCCTTGACGAGATCACGGCGGCCGGGGCCCGGGTGGTGAACATCAGCCTGTCGCTGGGGCCGCTCACCGGCGGCCGTACCGACGCGTCCGGGCCCGGGATCCGGCGGCTGCTGGCAGCCGTCGACGAGGCCGCCCGGCGCGGAGCCCTGGTGGTCGCGGCGGCGGGCAACGACGGCGGGCTCGGCGGCTCGCCCCTGGTCCGCCACCCCTGGGTGATCCCCGTGGTCGCGCTCGGCGCCCGGGGCCGCCCGCTGCCGACGTCGACCCTGGGCCGGGCGATCGGCCGCCGCGGTCTGTCGGCGCCCGTACTCCCCGGCGGGCTCACCGGGACCAGCGCCGCCGCGCCCGCCGTCACCGGGGCGGTGGCCCTGCTGTGGTCGCGCTTCCCGGCCGCGCCGGCCGGGGCGGTACGGTACGCGATCACCCGCGTCCGGCCCCCGGGTACCCGGTCGTCCGTGGTCCCGCCGCCGCTCGACCCGGGATACGCGTACGACGTACTGCGCGATACCCAGGCGTAGTTCACACCGCGACGCGTCCGCGACGGCTCACAGGGGGATCGTGTCCAGATAGGAGATCCGGCGGCTGGTCCGCCCCGGCTCCGGGCTGTCGGCCAGCACGTCGTACTCCCGGATCACGACCCGCATCGGCACGGATCCGAGGGCCGCGGGCAGTTTCAGCTCCCGCCGCCAGACCCCGACCGGTCCGGCGACGGCGTCGCGGACCAGCGGTACGGGCGGGGCCGTGTCGAGGGTCAGCCAGCCGACGTCGTCGGTGAGTGTCGTACTGCGGAACTGGATGACGGCCGTGAACTCCGAGGTCAGCCCGTCCAGTCCGGGCGGGGGCGCGGGCGCGACCACCGAGACCTTGACCGGCGAGTTCTCGGCGGTACCGGTGACGTCGGCCTTGGCGCGCCGGTAGGCCGGTACCTGCACCCATCCGGCGTCGGCCACGGTGGAGGCCCGCAGGTCCTCGGGCGCGGTGAGCGAGTCGGGCTGGAGCCGGACCACCATCAGATGGACGAAGGGCTGGTAGAGGTCGTTGCCGAGGAACCGGACATCGGCGTACCAGAGCCGCCGCCCCGGGTCGTAGTCGACCGGGAAGCCGAGCGCGTGCCCCTGGGCGAGCCGGACGTCGACGGCGCGCGGGTCCAGGTTCGACGGTCGGGGGTACGCCATGGTCTGCGCGGCCCCCGGATCGCGGATCGGGTCACGGCCCCAGGTGGTGGCCCATTTCTGGGTCTCCGGGTCGACATAGCCGGTGGTGGACTCGTCCACGACGCGGACGCCGAGGAGTTCGCCTTCGCCGGAGAGATACCAGGGCCGCCGGAGATGGACCCGTACGGTCCCTTCGTCGCGGATGCTGGTGATCGCGGTGCCCGAGGTGGTCCGCTGCCAGCCGAACGCGGGGACGAGGGAGTGCACGACGGGCGCCGGGGGCCGGACGGTCGACGGTACGTGCAGGGAGACCGAGGGACCGGCCCGGATGACCGGGGGCCGGACGTACGAGACCTCGACCGGCGCCCCGTCGGGGATCGTCCCGCCCGGCTTCCGGGCGATCGTGCCGCCCGTGTCGTTCACGACGACATCGGTGTCGACGCTGTACGCGGCCCCGGGCGCGGCCGGGGTCCCGTCGGCGAGCAGCGGGGCGACGGACTGCCGGACGGCGACGGTGCCGGGGACGAAGCCCCGGGCGGAGACGGTGGCGGCGGCGGTGCCGCGGAGGGTGACGGTGAGCCGTTCGGCGAAGTACGGCACGAACCGCGAGGTGCCGACGGGGGTGTACCGGATCAGCCGGTGCCGGGTGTCCCCGGGGTCGTGGCGGCTGCGGAACGGCGCCTTGGTGAGGGTCGGTCCCCCGGGGGAGCCGAGGGCGTCGGTCTCGGGCCGGAGCACGATCCGCCCCGGGCTGGTGACGAGTCCGGTACCGGTGAGGTCGTTGTACTCGGTCCAGGTGGCTTCGGTGTACATGCTGAGGGTCGACGGGCCGTGGACGGCCGTGGCGGGCTCGTCGAGTACGTAGACCGTCTCGCCGGGCGCCCGCCCGATCCGGGGGCCGGTGAAGGTCGGCGGGGTGACGGGGCAGCGGACCGCGTGGACGAAGGTCAGCCCGGTCGTGGGGGTGAGCTGGCCGAGCCGGCCGTCGAGCGCGGCCCGGAGGGCGGCGTCGGCCTCCGCGTCGGACACGGCGCCGATGGACTCGTCCGGGCGGCTGCTCCCGGGGGCGCCGAAGGACTCCGGTCCGGTGGCGGCGGCGAGCAGTTCGTGGACGTCGGACTCGGCGCCCTCGCCGGGGCCGGGGTACGACGCCTCGGCGGATCCGCCCGTACGGTACGTCTCCCCCGCCGCGCCGGACCCCGCCGCAGAGCCGGCCCCGGTCCCGCCGCCCGGGGCCGCCGCCGCCCGGACCCGGTCCGTGTACCAGCGCCACTGGCCGAGGAGGGCTTCGTCGCCGGGGTCGAGCAGGGAGCCGAGGGCGCCCGGGAAGGACGCGGCCGGATGAAGTTTGACCCGGATCGCCCGGGCGGCGGCGTCGAAGGCTGCCGTCGACTGGGTGCTGTTCATCGGCCCGGCTTCCACCACCAGCCGGATCGGCAGCCGCTGGTGCCAGCCGGTGCCCCCGGCGGGCCAGCGGGTGAGCAGTTCGGGGGTGCCGGGTACGCCGCGCAGGGCCGAGCCCCGGCTGATCGGGTCGGGCAGCCACGGCAGGGCGACGGTGTCGCTGTCGATGTACGGGCTGCCGCCCGCGCCCGGGTCCGGGGTGCCGGTGATCTTTCCGCCGTCGTACTGGGTGAGCAGGGTGTGGACGGCCTGGTCGGTCCGGTGTTTGCCGGTGAGGTCGAGCACTCCGTGGCGTTCGGCCAGCTCCACGGATGTCTTCGGCGCCAGCAGATGCCGTTCGCAGGTGGGTCCGGCGACCGGGGCGCCGGCATCGGAGTTGTCGGTACGGACCACCAGATCGGCGAGTGACTCGCCCGCGGTGACGGGCCGCCGCAGCACCATGACGGGCGCGGGTACGGGGTCGTAGCGGGAGAAGGTCAGCGGGACGGTGGCGGGTTCGCCCGCCACCGGGGCCCGGCCGAAGGGGGTGCTGCGGCCCGCGAGGTCGACCAGCCGGGCCCGGAAGCGGTAGGTGCGGCCGAAGCGGAGGGACGGCAGGGTGCCGTCGGGGCAGTCGGTGGCGACGGCGAAGGGCAGGACGGGGTTCGTCGCGGGCCCGGGGTCGACGACCTTGTCGTCGACGCCGACGGCCCGGCCCCGGGGTTCGGCGGTCAGGCTCCAGTTGTCCCAGCGCAGAACGGCCTGGGTGAGCTTGACCAGTTCCGTACCGTGCGCGTCCTCGCCCCGGCTGACGGCGTCGGTGACGGCGCCCTCGTCGTCGACGGGCAGGGTGCCGAAACCGGTGACGGTGTACTGGCCCCGGCGGCGGCAGAGGGGGTACCAGCGGTTGGAGCGCGCGTCGTGGACGTCGACCCGGATGCCCTGCTGGACGGTGGCCGCGTTGAGGGTCTTCGTATCGCCCTCGCCGCCGTTTTTGAGGTCTTCGTCGATGTCGGCCAGGACGGCGAGGATGTTCTGGAAGGTGACCTGCCGGTCGGTCTCGGCGACGAAGATGCCGCCGGAGCGCAGGGCGGGCGGCCTGATCTCGGGCGGGGGTTCGTCGCGGGGCAGGGACTCCAGTGCGCGGGCGTAGTTCTGGAGGGCGAGTCCGCCCGCGTCGAGGTCGACGTCGATCGGGGTGTAGACGGTGGTGTCGTTCAGCGGCAGGTGGAGGGCGCCGGAGCCGCCGTCGGGGCGGGCGAGGGTGATCCGGCCGGCCCGGGCCGTACACAGGGTCCTGGGCCGGTAGTTCTGGAAGAAGACGGTCTGGTCCGGGTTGGCCTGGATGGTGACGGGGTCGCGTTCGTCGAAGTCCGGCGGGATCTGGATGGTGAGACGGCGGACGAGCCCGAGCGGGGCCATCAGTACCGGATGGTCGGCGAGGGCGGCGAGCAGGGCGTGGAATTCGTTCGGGTTCGGGGTGCCGGGGCCGGTCGCGGCGCGTTGGAGGGCCGTGGGGGTGATGGGCCGGTGGAAGTCGGCGAGCCGGGCCCAGCCTTCGGCGTCACGCGGGTCGTCGTCGGCCACGGCCCGGGTGCGGAGCAGTTCGCGGCGGAGCGCCGAGTCGCCGGATTCCGCCGGGCCGGGCGCGCCGACGCGCCGTACGAGCCGGTCGATCGTCTCCCACTCCCGGCCGTCGCCGCCGCCGGGATCGTTCTGTCTCGCCGAGCCGGAGATCGTGCCTTCGACCGCGTCGGCCAGGAAGCGGGCGTAGACGTCGGAGAGCGCCCCGGCCAGCCGGCGGGCGGGGTACGACTCGATGGGCGCCGTGACGGCGTGGTCGGCGAAGACGAAGGGCTGGACGATCAGCGATCCGGGGAAGAGGGCCTGCCAGAGGGCGGTCTGCGGCGGGGTGTCGACGAAGGTGGCGGTGGGGGTGGTGGAGGCGCCGTTCTTCTTCTTGACGATCACCCTGAAGGGTTCGTAGTCGAGGTGGGGGAAGTCGGCGATCTCGGTATACCGGGAGAGGGGGAGGACGGCGGTGCCCGGTGGGCTGCCCTCGTCGTTCGAGAGCCGGATGCTGAGGATCAGGGTCAGCTGGACCGTCCCCGGGGCGCTCGGGGGTGCCGCCGGGTCGGGGAGCAGGGTCCAGATCACGGTCTCCTTGATCATGCCGCGTCCTCCATGGTGTCGAAGGCGGCGCATCGCCTGCTCCACCCGTTCTGGGTGGGGAAGGCGTCGGCGTAGGAGGGGTCTCCGCCGCCGCCGAACCGGCGCTCCATGGGCAGGCTGACGGACTGGGAGAAGAAGGCGACCCGGACCCGGACGGTCACGACGGCGCTGCCGATGATGTCCTTGCGCTGCGGGCCGTCGGGGTTCGAGGGGTTCTTGGGGACGTCGACCGCCCGCAGGGAGAGATAGAACTCCACGGAGACGCTGATGATGCCGAGGACGTCGAGGGCGCCGATGGCCCGCAGAAAGCCCTCCAGCAGGCTCTTGCCGTGGTCCAGCTTCAGATACACCCCGGCGGAGATGGAGACGGAGCCGCTGGCGACGCCGAGGTCGAGGGCGGCGGCGGCGCCGAACTGCAACTGTGCCTCCAGGCCGGTGACCTCGCCGGACTCCACGGTGAGGGAGAGGAATCCGCCGCCGCCGAGCAGGGAGACGGTGATGAGGAAGGGGTGGTCGCGGCTGGAGACGCCGAAGGTGGTACGGACGGGCTTGCCGTCGAAGGGGAGGCGCACGCCGACGTTGAGGGCCAGGTTCTGGAGCAGGAACACCCCGGCGCCCACGGCCGGTACGGCGAAGCCGTAGCCGATCTCGATCCCCGTGGTGTCGGCCTTGACCCGGAGTCCGTTGGGCGGTGACGGCAGATATTCGCGGAGCTTGTCGAGGAACTGGAGGTCTCCGGCGAAGCCGACGCCGCCGATCTTGACGTCGAGGTCGGGGGTGGTGCCCGCCTTGGCGGTGAAGGCCATCCGCCGGAAATGGACGGAGAGGATGTCCGCGAAGCTCAGCTCGAAGTCCCGCAGTTCGCCGCGGACCTCGGCGGTGACCGGGGAGCCGTCGAACCGGGCGAGGCCGGTGGAGGTGATGGCGAGGCTGTCGGCCCGGTTGGTCTTCAGTACGCCGAAGGTGCCGACCTTGATCTTCGGCCGCCAGTTCATCTCGGTTCTGACCCCGGTCGGCGGCTTGAGGGTGCCCTGTTCGTGCAGCACGGTGGTGACGATCTTGGGGGTGCTGGTGCCGTCGCCCGCGGTGATGGGCCCGGTGTCGACCAGCTTGGTCAGATCGATCACGCCGAGCAGCCGGGTGGTGGGCAGTTCGCCGGGGACGGCGGGGGGTGTGAAGAACTTCTGCGGGTCGAACGTTCCGGCGGCGACGGTCGCCAGATCGCCGCCGACGAGTCCGGTGGCCGCGGAGAGTCCGCTGACCGGCAGTCCGAGGGCCGCTACGGCTCCGGAGGCGGCGGGCGGCGGGGTGAAGTCGGCGGCCTTCGGCAGGAACGCGTAGACCTGCTCGGCGGCGGCGAGGCCGTCGGTGACGTACTTCTGGCAGAGCTTGATCTGCTGGACGGCGCCGGTGACGACGGGCGGTACGGCGGCGCTCACCGTCGCGGACGCGGCGGGGGGCGCGAGGGCGTCCAGGGCCGGAATCCGGGCCCCGACGGTGATCAGCCGGGGGTGGGCGCCCATCCGTCCGGCGGCCTTGAGCAGGCCGGGCGCGGCGGAGGACGGTTCGGCGCCGATCCACAGCCCGTCGATGTCGACGGTGGTCCGCTCCTCGGTGGTGGTCTCGTCGCGGGCGAGTTCGAGGCGGCCGGTGGCGGGGAGCCGGATGTCCTTGGCGAGGTTCTCGTACTGCTGGAGGGCGGCGTCGGGGATGTCGTAGGCGGTGTCGGTGCCGTGGACGAAGACGAGGGGGGCGGTGAAGTCGACCCGGTGGCCGAGCCGGTCCTCGGCGCTGAGGCCGAAGAGGAGGCGCTGCCCCGATCCGCCGGGGGCGTTGATCCAGTAGCCGATCCCGGCGAGGGACGGGCCCTGGTAGATCTCGGTGTCGCGCGGCCGGTCGATCCGGACCCGGACGAAGGGGAAGGCCCGCCCGGCGTTGGGGAGGGCGGCGACGCCCTCGTAGGTGATCTCGGGGCTCAGTACGGTCAGCCGGATGGTCTGGATCAGTCCGTAGTCGAGGCGGCGCTCGGTGCGGGTGGAGATCTGGACGGGGAAGCCGAACGGGAGCAGGAAGCCGCGCTGGTCGACCCGGACGACGATGTCCCGGCCGCCGGCCGACCGGTGGCGGTACTGCGTGATGCCGTATCCCACCAGGTCCGTCCAGTTCCCGTTGAGGTCGGCGTTGGCGCCGAGGGCGGTGAGGACGAGTCCGGTGGCGGTGACCGGCCGGGCGGCGGAGACGCTGTGGATCTGCTGGCGCGCCGTCGCGTCGAGGGAGCCGGGGAAGGGCTGCGAGGTCCGGGGCGCGGCGACGCTCCGCAGGCCGACCGGACCGCCTTCGTAGGGGTCGGGGGCGGAGGCGGGGGCGATCCTGGTGTGCCAGATGCCAGTGGCGCCGGAGCTGCCGGTGACGGGGGCGGTGACGTGCCGCCAGCAGAAGTCGGCGGACGCGGGTCCGAAGAAGAGGCCCCAGACGCATTCGAGTACGGTGCCCGACTGCGCGGCCCGGAGCGCGGCCCAGGAGAGCAGCCCGTCCGCGGTGAAGGGGACGGTGGTGCCCGGCGGGACGCCCAGGGCGACGGTGCTCTCCCCCGCGTACCGCACACGTTTGGTGGCGGTCGTCTCCGCCGCCGGAGGTGTGACCTGCTCCAGTACGGACTGCGGCGGGAAGTGGGCGGTGATCGTTCCCGTGCTGCCGGGTGTGGTGGGGGCGAGGACGACGGCGCCCGCCGGGCCCGAGCGGGAGATGTTGGAGAAGGTGAAGTCCAGGACGAGCATGTCCTCACGGCGGAGGAAGGTGACGGTGGTCCCGTCCATGGGCGTCCCCGAGGCCGCGGCGCACATCGGCACCAGCTCCCGTGATCTGTGGAACCCCTGCCGGGCGATACACCCCTTTTTTCAGTATTTCACCTTCACCGAGGGCCTGCCAGCGGAGAGTTGGCCGGCCGGTATGTGCTTCGTCAACCATCAACCTCCGGACCACCCGGCCCGGTGGCCGGAAATCACCGGTGATCATCTGCGTACGGTGTATCCAGTCCAGGTAGAGTGTGCGTTTCGCCGAGCGGCCGGCCACCCGGCCGCTCACCGGGCACGGAGGAGAGAACCAGCATGTCCGCCGCCGATGGCACGATTCACCAGCAGAGCACGGGCCCCGCCGGAACCGGCCGCCCCGGCGAGGTCGCCCCCGCCGACAGCCACCATGTCATCGAGGTCCGGGGCGCCCGGGAGAACAACCTCCGCGATGTCTCCGTCGACATCCCCAAGCGCCGTCTCACCGTCTTCACCGGGGTCTCCGGATCCGGTAAGTCGTCCCTGGTCTTCGGCACGATCGCGGCCGAGTCGCAGCGGCTGATCAATGAGACGTACACCAGCTTCATCCAGTCCTTCATGCCCGCCGTGGGCCGCCCCGACGTGGACGCGCTGCGCAATCTCAGCGCCGCGATCGTGGTGGACCAGGAGCGGATGGGCGCCAACTCGCGCTCCACCGTCGGTACCGCCACCGACGCCTACACGATGCTGCGGATCGTCTTCAGCCGCCTCGGCGAGCCGTATGTCGGCCCCTCCCACTTCTTCGGCTTCAACAACGCCGAGGGCATGTGCCCCGAGTGCGAGGGCATAGGCCGGGTTTCGGACATCGACCCGGACCAGGTCGTGGACCGCTCCAAGTCCCTCAACGAGGGCGCCATCGTCGTCCCCGGCTTCCCGGTGGACTCCTGGTCGTGGCGGGTGATGGCCTCGTCCGGCTTCTACGACCCGGACAAGAAGGTCGCCGACTTCACCGAGACCGAGCTGTTCGACCTGCTCCACAAGCCGGTCACCAAGGTGAAGATCGACACCAGCACGATGACGTACGAGGGTCTGGTCACCCGGATCAAGCGGACCTATCTCGCCAAGGACCGGGAGGCGATGCAGAGCCATATCCGGGCCTTCGTGGACCGGGCCGTCGTCTTCCGCGACTGCCCCGAGTGCGACGGCGCCCGGCTGAACCGGGCCGCCCTGGACTGCCGGATCAACGGCCTCAACATCGCCGAGTGCGCCGGACTCCAGATCTCCGACCTGGCGGCCTGGGTCAGCAAGCTGGACGCCCCGTCCGTGGCGCCGCTGCTGGCGAGCCTCGGCGGGCTGCTGGACTCCCTGGTCGAGATCGGCCTCGGCTACCTCAGCCTGGACCGCACCTCCGGCTCCCTCTCCGGCGGCGAGGCGCAGCGGGTGAAGATGGTCCGCCACCTCGGTTCGCCGCTGACCGATGTCACCTATGTCTTCGACGAGCCGACGACCGGCCTCCACCCGCACGACATCCAGCGGATGAACGGACTGCTGCTCCGGCTCCGCGACAAGGGCAACACGGTCCTGGTGGTCGAGCACAAGCCCGAGGTCATCGCGATCGCCGACCATGTCGTCGACCTCGGCCCCGGCGCGGGCACCAACGGCGGCGAGATCGGCTACGCGGGCGATGTCGCCGGACTCCGCGCCTCCGGCACCCTCACCGGCCGGCATCTGGGCCACCGGGCGGCCCTGCGCGACACGGTCCGCCCGCACACCTCGAAGCTGTCGATCGAGAACGCCACCCTGCACAACCTGAAGAACGTCTCGGTGGACGTGCCCCTCGGGGTACTGACCGTGGTCACGGGCGTCGCGGGCTCCGGAAAGAGCAGCCTGATCCACGGCTTTCTCGCGGACCGCGAAGGCGTCGTGGTCGCCGACCAGTCCCCCATCCGGGGCTCCCGCCGCTCGAACCCGGCGACGTACACCGGGCTGCTGAACCCGATCCGGACCGCCTTCGCCAAGGCCAACGGCGTCAAGGCGGCCCTGTTCAGCGCCAATTCGGAGGGCGCCTGCCCCGGCTGCAACGGCGTCGGGCTGGTCTACACGGACCTGGCGATGATGGCCGGGGTCGCCTCGGTCTGCGAACAGTGCGAGGGCAGGCGCTACACCCCCGAGGTCCTCGACTACACCCTGCGCGGCAAGAACATCAGCGATGTGCTGTCGATGCCGATATCGGAGGCGTACGACTTCTTCCCCACCGGCCAGGCCCACACCCTGCTCGGCCGCCTCAACGACGTCGGCCTCGGCTACATCCGGCTGGGGCAGCCGCTGAACACGCTCTCCGGCGGTGAGCGGCAGCGGCTGAAGCTGGCGATCAGCATGGCCGAGAAGTCCTCGATCTACATCCTGGACGAGCCCACCACCGGTCTCCACCTGGCGGATGTGGACAAGCTGCTGGCCCTGATGGACCGGCTGGTCGAGACGGGGAACTCGGTCATCGTGATCGAGCACCACCTCGCGGTCATGGCCCACGCGGACTGGATCATCGACATCGGCCCCGGCGGCGGCCACGACGGCGGCCAGGTCGTCTTCACCGGCACCCCCCGCGACCTGATCGCCTCCGGCGACACCCTCACGGCCCGCCACCTCGCGGAGTACACCGGCACCTGACCCGGTCCGGTACGGAGACGAGCGCGCCCCGCCCGGGGAGGTGTTGCCGGGCGGGGCGCGCGTTCAGGGGGTACGCCGGGCTCAGCCCCGGGCGGCGTACGCCAGAAATCCGGTCCAGGCAGCCGGAGCCGCCATCAGCTCGGGACTCCGGCTGAGCTTCGAGTCCCGGACATACACGGCGGAGGGGCAAGCGGCGACCTCGACGCAGCTGTCGCCGTCGGAGCCGCTGCGGCTGGACTTGTGCCAGAGGGAGAGCGACCTCTGCGCAGTCGTCGCCCCGCGAGCCGCTGTAACTCGACTTGCGCCAGGACATGGCCACCTCAACGCAGTCATCTCCCTCGGAGCCGCTGTAGCCGCTCTTGAACCAGGCCGGTTCGGATCGCGCCGAATGTCTTCAGACTGTCCGACACCTCGGGTTCGACCCGGTCGGCGGGCCCGCCGCCACCCGTACTCGTACAGTCCGCCACCCCGGGTACCTCCCGCCGACCGCGCGCAGCCATCACACTGAACGACCATATGCTCACGGAGAGTTCCCGTCGGTGTCCAGATACGGAACCCGTACGCGGCGTCCGCGTACGGGTTCCGTCGTTCCGGCGTCCGGGCCTGCCGGGTCAGAGCCGGTGAGCCCGTCAGCCCGCGGGGTCGTAGATCCGCTGCTCCGGCGGCACCCCGGTGTCCTCGTAGAGCCGTTCCAGCGCGTCGCGCCCGTAGATCTCGTACTCCGGGACGACGCCCCCGATCACCCCCAGCATCTTCTCCGTCCACACCCGGCTCCGGCTCGCCGCCTCCATCGTGGCGCGGAAGAACGGCGGCGGCTCGGTCAGCCGGGCGAGGGCGGTGGTGAACTCGTAGACGCCCGCGCTCTCCTCGTCGCGGACCTTGTTGTACTCGGCGAGCGCGTCGTCCATCAGCCGCTCCCCGGCCAGGCCCTGATGCAGCCGGTCGGCGAGGAGCTGGCCGTGGAGAAATGCGTCCGAAATGCCCCAGCCGGTGTAGGGGTCCTTGTGGTAACCGGCGTCACCGATCAGAGCCCAGCCGGGGCCGTGGGCGCGCCGGTAGTAGTTGTCCGGGTAGCGCATGGCCCTGAACGACCCTTCGCGCCTGCCCAGATCGCGAAGCTGCTCGCCCATCTCCGGGTCGACGTCGTCGAAGACGGTCAGGAAGCCCGCCTCGACGTCCTGCCGGAACTCCTTGAACCGGCGCCGGGTGGAGATGACGGAGAGCATGTTCAGTCCGTCGTTGGTGGGCCAGGTGCCGAACCAGTTCTCGTTGAAGCCGGTCTTGTGGTGCAGCCCCCAGTCGAGGCCCCGGTAGTACGCGTAGTAGACGAACCCGGACGCGGGCCGGACGTTGTACTGCTCGGCCCCGGTCTTCTTGGCGACGGTGGAGTTGAAGCCGTCCGCGCCGACCACGACGGCGGCCCGGAACTCCCGCTCGGGGCCGTCGCCCTGGCTCCCCCGGATACCGGTGACCCGGTCGCCGGAGAAGAGCAGATCGCTCATGGTGAAGCCTTCGAGGACCTCGGCACCGGCCCGTCGCGCGGCGTTGACCAGGATCTCGTCCAGCACGATCCGGCGCGGGCAGTACACGGCGTCGATTCCGTCGACCGGCTCGGCGAAGCCTTCGAGGCGGATGCCCCGGTAGGCGAAGTGCATCTTGCGCTGCGGCGGGGTCCCGGCGTCGATGATCTCGTCGAGCAGCCCCCACTCCTTGAGTTTGCGGAGCCCCGCCTGGTGGAGGTAGTGGGTGGAGACGGCGTCACTCGGGAATGTGGCCCGGTCGACCACGAGTACCCGATGCCCGCGCCTGGCCAGCAGCATCGCCACCGGCGAGCCGGCACAGCGCGCGCCGACAACAATTACGTCGTACACGATATTCCCCCTGGATCGGAATGGGTTCCCTTACGGCAAACCACACCTGATCACCGCTGCCCGAATCCCCGTAGGGGCACGCGGTATTGCCAATGAGGCTATGAGTATTGGCCGCAAAAGGTCAAGAGTTGACCGAGACCGCACAATTCAGTGACAGATCGGAGATATCTGAATGCCTTATTCCGCGATCAAGAATGCGAAGCAACCGCCGCCAGAAGCACACCTTTTGGCGTCATTTGCCATGACATGTCATACCGCCCCGGCCCGGCCGGGCGTCACGGTCGAGACACAATCATCACAATGGGGAACATGAGAAAACCACCCCCTACCGGATGGAGGGGCCACGGTTTTCCCGGGTTCCCGATCAATGGATTCTGTGACGGGAAACACGCGGAAAGCCATCGGCGAATACAGCGCGACCCGGCCCCGCCAACCGTTCGGCAGCGGGTACGGGGACATGCCACGCGCACCGCTCACCGGCGCCCGCCACCAGCGGAGAAGCAGTCGATCACGCTCTTCGCCGACATCGAAGATCCAGGGCGAATACATTCCCTTTCCCATTCGCGGCTGCTCTACAGATCGCCCTGAACAGGGGAAACATCATCACCTCAGGGCTAAGCGGAATACTCCGCTTCGGATCCGGTCGGATGTAATCCCCTCACCTCGCACAACCGAATGCCCGGCCCCGCCATCCAAGACTCTGCCGAACCAGTTCCATCGGGAGAGGATTGAGAACGTCGTGCCGGAAGTATCCGTGGTCGTCATCGTCTACAACGACGCCGAAAGACTGCCGACCGCCGTCCGGTCCGTACTGGACCAGACTTTGCGCGGTATCGAGATCGTGATCGTGGACGACCACAGCACCGATCATTCGTACGACGTGGCGGGAGAGCTGGCCGCCGAGTATCCGGAACGGATCCGCGCGATCCGGCTGCCGGAGAACAGCGGTGCGGGCGGAGAACCGCGGAACGCCGGAATCCGGGAGGCCGCCGGACGCTATGTGATGTTCCTCGACAGCGATGACGTACTGGAGCGGGACGCCTGCCGCAATCTGCTGGAGGCCGCCGACGAGACGGGCTCCGACATCGTCTCCGGGCTCTGCGTCCGGCTGCACAAGGACACCAGGAACCAGAAGCGCGACGAGTGGTACCCCTGGCTCTACTCGGCCACCCGCACCCTGGAGTCCGTCACCGAACTGCCCGACCTGTTCGTCTGGGACACCCTCTCCACGAACAAGTGCTACCGCCGCGACTTCCTGATCGAGAACGCGCTGCGGTTCCCCAAGGGCATGTTCTACGAGGATCTCCAGTTCATCGCCGAGGCATATCTCGCCGCGCGCCGGATCACCCTGGTCCCCAATCAGGTCTATTTCTGGCATGTGCACGAGAAGGCGGCCCGGAGTTCGGTCACCAACAGCCGCCACGACATGATCAATTACCGGCACCGGCTGGAGATCCACCGCCGGATCGACGCCCTGCTCGAACAGCGGGGGCTCGATGAACTCAGGCGCGCCAAGGACGTCAAGTTCCTGAAGCACGATCTCGTACTCCATCTGCGGGACCTCCCGTTCAGGGATGACGCGTACCGCCGTGAATTCGGTCGGCTGTCCCGTGAATACCTCGCCGGAATAGACCAGTCCGCCTATGGCCGGGTGGCGCCGGCCCAGGCCGTCTGCGCCTATCTCCTCCAGCGGGACGACTGGGAGAACCTGATCCCCGCCGTGGACACCCTGATCCACCGGGAGAAGATCTCCACCCCGCTCGCCGAACGGGACGGCCGGATCTACTGGTGCGCCGACCATCTCGACGACCCGCTCGGCCGCGAGGTGCTGGACATGACCGGCCTCGGCTACCACACCCGGCCGCTCGACAAGATGTTCCTGCGCAACCGGCTCACCGACTTCGAGGTCACCGGCACCGCCCTCCGGCTGGGCGGCCGGATCACCAACCCCCTCGGGGTGATCGCGGCCGATGCCCCTCTCTCCGCCGAACTGATCCTCAGCGCCCGCCGCCGCAGCCTCCAGTCCTTCAGCTTCCCGGTCCGCGCCGTCCGCCACGACGGCGATACGGTCCACTGGGAGACCGAGGCCGATCTGTCGGCCCGGCTGCGGCCGCTGGGCATCGTGGACACGGTCTGGGACGTACGGCTGCGGCTCGACGCGGCCGGGGTGCGCACCACCACCCGGCTCACCGTCGGCGATATCGGCCTCTCGGACGGGGTGCTGCGGGTCAGGCCCCGGCTCACCCGGGCCGTCGGCGACCATGTCGAGGCCCACACCAGCGCCAAGGGCCATCTGGCGTTCCGGCTGGTCACCCGGGGGCGGCACAACGCCAGGATGCACGATCTCGTCCTCCGCCGACTCCACGGCCGCTCCGGAGCGCTGGCCAAGGCCGGATACCGCAAGGCCAGGTCGGTACGGGCCACCGTCACATCGGGCGAGACCAAACTCCGCGTCTACCACGATGTGTACAGCCGACTGCCGGTCCGCAGGCGGACCGTCGTCTTCGAGTCCCATCTCGGCCGGCAGTACAGCGACGGCCCGCGCGCGATCTACGAGGAGATGCGCCGCCAGGGTCTCGATTTCGAGGCCGTCTGGTCCTACCGGGGCAGCCCCGGGGACTTCCCCGCCGACGCCACCCCGGTCCGCCGGTGGTCCCTGCCCTATCTCAAGGCCCTGGCGCGGGCCGAGTTCTGGATCGACAACCAGAGCTTTCCGCACCGGTTGACCAAACGGCCGGAGACCACGTACATCCAGACCTGGCACGGCTCGGCGCTCAAGCGGATGGGATTCGACCTGCCCGAGCAGAAGGCGCTGCCCCGGGCCCGGCGGGAGGCCCAGCAGGAGGCGCTGGACCGCTTCGACCACTTCCTGATCCGCTCCGAGCACGATGTGGACACCCTGGCACGGGCGTTCCGGCTCCGGCCCGAGACGCTGCTGCGGGTGGGATACCCCCGCAACGACGCCCTCGTCGCGGCCCGCGAACAAGAACGGGAACGGGAGCGGGAGCGGGGAGGACCCCGGGGGCGGCGCGATCGCGGGCCGCTCGCCGCCGAGCTGGGGATCCCGGCGGACCGTGACGTCCTGCTGTACGCGCCCACGTTCCGCCGGACCGGCCGGGGCGCCGACCGGTTCGAGCCGCCGTTCGACGTGGAGCGGTTCGCGGCGGAGTTCGGCGACCGGTACGTCCTGCTGATCCGCTCGCACTACCTCAACCATGTGGTGCTGCCGCCGACGGTCGCGGACCGGGTGATCGACGTCTCCGCCCGCCATGACGTCACCCCGCTGCTGACCCTGGCGGACGCCCTGATCACGGACTACTCGTCGGTGCTCTTCGACTACGCCCTGCTGGACCGGCCGATGCTCTTCTTCGGCTACGACTACGAGGAGTACGCGGGCGAGAGCCGCGGCACGTACTTCGATCTGCCCGAGGTGGCGCCCGGCCCCTTCATCCGGACCGAGGACGAGTTCTTCGAGGCGGTCGGGGCGCTGGACCTCGCGGCGGGTGACGGACACGAGACGGCCCGGGAACGGTTCCGGGCCCGGTACGGCGAGTACGACCGGGGGGACGCCGCCCGCACGATCGTCGACCGGTTCTTCGCCGAGTGGAGGCAGTGATGACCGAAACACTGATCGGCGGGGACGCCGGGGCCCGGGACGTCTTCATCGTCACCAACAGCGTGGACGAACTCGGCGGGATCACCAACTGGTCCCATCAGATCGCCGGACTCTTCCACGACCGGGGCCACCGGGTGCACCGGATCGGCATCACCCCGGCGCCCGAGGGCCGCCGCCGCGATCTGGGCGCGGCCCCGCCGTACCGGACGACGACGCTCTACGACGCCCACCCGCCGGCCCTGAAGCCGGTCCGCGGCGTCCGGGGCAGGCTCGACCTGCTGGAGCGGCGGCGGCACGCCGCGCACCGGGCCGGGATGCGGGAGCGGGCCGCCGAGCTGACCCGGCTCTTCCGCGAGGCCCGGCCGGGCGCCGTGGTGATCGTCGCCCAGGTCTGGGCGATGGAATGGGTCGCCCTCGCCGATCTCACCGGGGTACGGGTGATCGGGATGAGTCACGAGTCGTACGAGACCTGCCGCAGGTCCTCCCGCTTCCGGCGGGTCAAGCGCTTCTACGCGGACGCGGACCGGATGCTCGCCCTCACCCGGGAGGACGCCGACCTCTGGGTCCGCCAGCGGCTGGACCATGTCGGCTTCATGCCCAACCCGCTGCCGTTCTTCCCCGACGCCCCGTCGCCGAGGACCGCGAGGAACGTCGTCAGCATCGGCAGGCTGCACGAGGAGAAGGGCGTCGATCTGCTGCTGGAGACCTGGGCCCGGGTCGCCCCGCACCACCCCGAGTGGACGCTGCGGATCTACGGCACCGGTGAGGAGGAGGCCGCCCTGCACGCCCAGGCCGCGGCGCTCGGCGTCACGGACTCCGTGGCGTGGATGGGCCGTACCGACGATGTCGCCGGGGCGCTGCGGGACAGCTCCGTCTTCGTCCTCAGCTCCCGCGGCGAGGGGTTCCCGCTGGCGCCGATGGAGGCGATGGCGACCGGGGTGCCGTGTGTCGCCTTCGACGTGGCGCCCGGGGTCCGGGAGATCATCACGGACGGCGAGGACGGGCTGCTCGCCCCGCCCGGGAACCCCGAACGGCTCGCCGCCCAGCTACGGCGGCTGCTCGCGGACGGGGAGCTGCGGGACGCGATGGGCGAGCGGGCCAGGCGCAATGTACAACGCTACTCGGCCGAGCGGATCCTGGACCGCTGGGAGCGGCTGTTCGCCCTGCTGGAGCGTTAGCCCGCCGCTTTTGGCCTAGGACCGCCCCCGTTCCGGGCCCGGAACGGGGGCGGTCCTAGGCCGCCGGAGGCCGGCCGAGCCCGGAACGGCGATGACCATGGCGTGTTGGGTTCTCTTGCGCGTTCCGGGCGGGAGATGAAATCCCCGTTCAGGGCCGGGACGTCGTCGGATTCCGAGGTGTCAGGTCGAAATCCGGCCACGGCAGGGGCCATCTATATCCAAACCCGGCGGACTTAATCACCGGCCGATGTTTCCCTGGCTGAAATCCCATGAAGCCGTACTGGAATGAGCGTTCGTCCAGCATCGGCGGAGACATTGGATCATGTCTCCGCAGCGTCCACCGGGAAGCGGAACCGGAAGGACGTCATCCTTCTGTCCCGGGCGGAATGTCCGTCACCGCACCGGCGCCGGAACGTCGTTCCAGTCCGGTCATCACGTGCTCATCACGTGCTTACCTAACAACCGCCCCATCCAGCACATAACGCCTTGACGTAAATGATCGCTCACAAAAGGGGGTTGGGCCGCCTAGATTTTCGAAACATGAAAGACGCAGAAAAGAACCAGTCAACAAACCAGCAAGACTTGGCAAAGCCGCTTGCGAACGGAAGTCGTCGCGGGATTCTCCGTGGCCTGGTCGCGGGTGGTCTGGTGGCCGGAACCGGACTGACCCTCGGCGGTGCCGGCCCCGCGGCCGCCGCGACACCCGGAGGTCTTCCACGGGGGACGCGGAGCACTTCGGGAGCACAGACCCTCCTCGCGCCCACCAGCCCCGCCCTGGCCGAGGCGGAACTGATGGCGGGCAACGGCCGCTGGGCCGGCCAGACCCAGACACATCCGAACGAGACCGCCGCCCGGCGAAACGAAGTCGCCACCACCGGCCAGAAGCCCTGGGCGATGATCGTGAGCTGTATCGACTCCCGGGTGCCGCCGGAGCTGATATTCGACCAGGGCCTCGGCGACCTCTTCGTCAGCCGGACCGCCGGTCCCGTAATCGACGAAGCGGTACTGGCCAGCGCCTCCTACGCGGCCAGCAAGTCGTATGTGAAGCTCATCGTCGTCCTGGGGCACGAGGGCTGCGGAGCGGTCGACTACGCCATCGGCCGGGAGGACGGCAGCCCCGCCTACCCGCCGCCCCACCCCGTGTATCTGGAATGGCTGTACGCCCACATCAGGCCCATCATCCCCCCGGCGGGCACAGCCAACCGGACCGAGCTGACCATCGAGCGGAACACCAAGCGCGTCCGGGACCAGTTGCTCGGCGAGGCGGACGTGGCCGCCCGGGTGTCGGCCGGGTCGCTCAATGTGATCGGCGCCCGGTACGACCTCAACACCTGGACCGTCACCAAGGTCGTCTGACCGTCCCCGACCACCGACCGGTGTGCCGTTGTCCCCCCTCGGCGCACCGGTCGGCTTTTCCGGCGCATCCGCACCGGCGGCAACCGGCGCCGACCAGCGGAAACCCTTGCAGGGCCGGGGTTTCGCACACCCCCCGCGGGTACCCCGGGGACGGATCAGGGATATCCGAAAGGTAGGATTATTTACCGTTCCCTTAGCCACGCGTCGGTAACGTCCTCAGCGCTCAATACCCTGGCCGGGTCGCGTCCGGCCGGACGTACCGCTCTTCCCCGGGGGGTCCCCTTTGCTCCGCCGAATACATCCCGCCGCTCTCGTGGGCGGGGCCGTCGTCCTGGGTACGGGCGCCCTGTACGTCACGGGGCTGCTGGTCACCGGCGACGAGGTACCCGGCGGCACCTCCGTCCGGGGCGTGGCGATCGGCGGGCTCAGCGAGTCCGAGGCGCGGGCCAAGCTGGACAAGGACCTGGCCGCGCTCGCCGCCGCTCCCGTCGCCGTGACGGTCGGCGACAAGAAGGACACCGTCAGCCCGGCGGCGGCCGGACTCTCCTTCGACACCGCGAAGACCGCGGCCGAGGCGACCCGCTCCGACAAGGACCCGTTCACGGTCATCGGCAATCTCTTCTCCTCCGGCGGCGGCGCCGTCGAGCCCGTGGTGACCATGGACGAGGAGAAGGCGAAGGCCGCCCTCGACGCCCTGGCGAAGAAGCACGACCGCGAGATGCGCAACGGGGGCATCACCTTCGACAAGGGCCGGGCCAAGGAGACCCCTTCCGTGACCGGCCAGTCGCTGAACGTCGACAAGTCGGTCGGGGAGCTGCGGACGGCCTTCTCCGACGGCGCGTCCGGCGGCCCGGCGGACCTCCCCGTGAAGGAGACCGCGCCGAAGACGGACGCGGCGGAGATCGAGCGGGTGATGCGCGAGTTCGCCGAGCCCGCGATGTCCGAGCCGGTCACGCTCACCACGGGCGGCAAGAAGATCACGGTCACCACCGGCGCCATCGGCCGCGCCCTGACCATCGCGCCCGGCGCGGACGGCAAGCTGGCGCCGAAGCTGGACGGCGCGAAGCTGCTCAAGGACGGGATCATGGCTCCCCGGATCGCCGCCGCGACGAACGAGGCGAAGGACGCCACCCTGCGGCTGAGCGGCGGCCGGGTCGAGGTCGCGGCGGACGGCACCCCCGGCCGCGAGATAGACGCCAAGGGCCTCACCGCCGCCGTCATGCCGCTGCTGACCAAGGAGGGCGCCGAGGCCAGGACGGGCGAGGTGGCCACGGTCGTCACCCAGCCGAAGCTGACCCGGGAGAGCGTCGCCGCGATGGGTCTCACGGAGACGGTGTCGTCCTTCACCGCGAACTTCGAGACCGCCGCCTACCGCACCACGAACATCGGCCGGGCCGCCGAGTTGATCAACGGCTCGACGGTGCTGCCGGGCGAGACCTGGAGCTTCAACGACACGGTCGGCGAGCGGACCCCGGAGAACGGGTTCGTCGACGGCATCATCATCCTCAACGACAAGTACACGAAGGCGGCGGGCGGCGGCGTCTCGACCGTGGCCACCGCGGTCTTCAACGCGATGTTCTTCGCCGGGGTCAAGCCCGTCGAGTACGGCGCCCACTCCTTCTACATCGAGCGCTACCCGGAGGGCCGGGAGGCCACCGTCGCCTGGGGCAGCCTCGACCTCCGCTTCAAGAACGACACCGGCAAGGCCATCCAGATCCTCGCCGGCGCCGACAACGACTCGGTGACGGTGACCTTCGTCGGGACGAAGAAGTACGACGAGATCAAGGCGGAGAAGGGCGAGCGCACCAATGTGAAGGAGCCCGGCACCCGCCCCGGCGCGAAGAAGGACTGCCAGCCGCAGACCCCGCTGGAGGGCTTCGACGTCACGGTCCAGCGGATCTTCATCGACAACGGCCAGGAGGTGAAGCGGGAACCGTTCAAGACCCGCTACACCCCCCGCGACGAGGTCACCTGCGACTGACCCCCTTCAAAGGCGCGGCACTTCCGACCTCTACGGGGTCGGAAGTGCCGTCTTCCGCAAGGGCAGTGCGCGGGGGAGCTTTTCAGGGGCGCTGGGAGTCCCCCCACGCCGCCAGACGTAGGGGGAGGAACCGCGCGAACGGCCCACCACGGCCCGCGGCCGGCGAACAACCCCGCGGCCCGGGCCCCTCCCCGCCCCCCTGAAGCCCCCGGCGCACCCGCGCCTACGGCACCAGGACGACCTTCCCCGTCGTCGCCCGCTCCTCCAGCGCCGCGTGCGCGGCCGCCGCCTCCGCCAGCGGAAACGCGTGGACCGCCGGGACCAGCCGCCCCTCCGCCGCGGCGGCCAGCGCCGTGGCCTGGAACTCCCGGTCCCGGTCGCGGTGCTCCAGCAGATAGGCGAGGGCGTCGTCATGGACGATCCGCCGCGCGGCCAGGTCCGCCTCGTCCGGCAGCCACTGCGCCCCGGAGGCGTCGCCGATGGTCACATAGCGGCCGCCGTCGGCGACCAGCCCCAGCGCGTCCCGGGCCGCTTCCCCGCCGACCCCGTCCAGCAGGGCCGTCACCGTACGTCCGCCGATCGCGTCGGCGACCCGCGCGGTCCAGCCGTCGGCCCGGTAGTCGACGGCGACGTCCGCGCCCAGTTCGCGTACCACCGCGACCTTCGCGGCACCGCCCGCGAGGCCCACGACCCGGGCCCCGAGCCCGATCGCGTACTGGACGGCCAACTGCCCGACCCCGCCGGCCGCCGAGGTGATCAGGACGGTGTCGTCGGCGGTGAGGGCGGCTCGTTCGAGGAACGACACCGCCGTCGCGCCGGTGACGACCATCGCCACGGCCGCCTCATGGTCCAGCCCCTCGGGTACGGGGTGGACGGCCGTGAGGTCGGCGACGGCGAGTTCGGCATAGCCGCCCGGCTTGCCCGCCGAGGTCACCACGGGCCGCCCGACCCAGGAGGAATCCACCCCGGAGCCCACGGATTCGACGACCCCAGACACCTCTCCCCCGAGTACGGCGGGCAGTTCGGGTGTCCACGGCAGCGGATTGAACTCGGGGCCGCGCCGCAGCATGGTCTCCACGAGATGGACCCCGGCGGCCCGGACGGCGATCCGGACCTGCCCGGGGCCGGGCTCGGGGTCGGGCACGGTCTCGTACCGCAGATTGCCGGCGGAACCGAAGGCATGGAGGACGGCGGCGCGCATGGAGGTCTCCCGTAGGTCGTGATCTTCACTGACCCGGCCAGCCTCTTACCTCAAGTTCGATTGAGGTCAAGCGGACGGCGTACGGAACAGGCGGCGTACGGAACTCCGCCGCACCGCCGCGCCCCGCGCCCGCCTCGCGTCAGTCCGTATCAGCCCCGTTCCGCACCTGTCGCCACCGGCCGGGCGGGGTCGCGGGACCACTCGGACCAGGAGCCCGCGTACAGCGCGGGCACGAACCCGGCGAGTTCGAGCGCGAGAGCCTGCTGGGCCCCCGAGACGCCGGAGCCGCAGTAGACCCCGACCTCCGTACCCGGTTCCGCCGCGCCGAGCGCCGTGAACCGGGCGGTCAGCGCCTCCGCCGCCAGGAAACGCCCTTCGGCGTCCAGATTCTCCGTGGTCGGCGCCGAGGCCGCGCCCGGGATGTGCCCGGCGACCGCGTCGATCGGCTCGACCTCGCCCCGGTACCGCTCCCCCGCCCGGGCGTCCAGCAGCAGCCCGGACCGGGCGAACTCCCCCGCCGTGTCCGCCGTCAGCAGCGGCAGCCCGCCGGGCCTCGGCACGAAGTCGCCCGGCTCCGGTTCGGGCGCCGATGTCTCCAGCGGCCCGCGCCAGGCGCCGAGCCCGCCGTCGAGGACGCGCACATCGGCATGGCCGGTCCACCGCAGCAGCCACCAGACCCGGGCCGCGCCCCACCCCTTGTCCCCGTCGTACGCGACGACGGGCCGGTCCGCCGAGACCCCGGCCCGCCGCATCACCGCGCCGAACTCCGCCGGATCCGGCAGCGGATGGCGGCCCCGCTCCCCGGGGGTTCCGGCGAGTTCCGCGTCGAGGTGGACGAAGACCGCGCCCGGGATGTGCCCGGCGTCGTAGTCGGGACGGCCGTGCGGACCGCCCAGTCGGTAACGGACGTCGAGCAGCACCGGCGGCCGGGGCCCGGCGAGGGCCTCGGCGAGTTCCGCGGCGGAGACGATCGGACGGGAGGACGGGGTCGCGTTCATGGGTCCATCCTGGCGCACCGCGCGCCGGAGCGTCCCGTTCCACCGCCCTCCGGCGCCTTCCGGAGCGTTCCGTTCAGCTCTCGCGCCCGGCACCGGGGGAACCGTCGCAGCGGCTGCCGACCCATGGCGCAACCCCTAAAACTCAACAAAGCGGGCAACCTCCATCGGGAACCCGCCAAATGCGGCGCGGCCGGGGCGTCACCGGCTCCGCTGAGTGGAAACATGCGCACGGGGCGTGCGGCCGTGCACACACGACGGACACGGCGCACGTCCGCGGGCCGTTACCACTGGCCCCTGCTTCCATCCCCCGCACGGCCACCACGATGGTCCGAGGAGAGAATGACGATGACCGAGGCGACTCGGCGTGCTCCCGGTTCACCCTGCTGGGTGAGTCTGATGGCGCACGGCCTTGACGCGACCATGGATTTCTACGGCGGGCTGTTCGGCTGGGAGTTCCACCCAGGTCCACGACAGCTCGGCCCCTATGTCCGTGCGCTGATCGACGGCAAGGAGGTGGCGGGCGTCGGGCGGCTGCCCGCCGATCCCCGGCTCCAGGTCGCTTGGACGCCCTATCTGGCCACGCCGGATGTGGATCGTACGGCCGAGGCGCTGCGCTGTTGCGGCGGCACGGTCGGGGTGGGGCCGCTGGACGCGGAGGACTCCGGACGGCTGGCGATCGTCACGGACACGGCGGGTTCGGTGTTCGGGCTCTGGCAGGCCGCCGGGCATCTCGGCATCGCGGCCGGCGGCGCCCACGGCACACCGGTGTGGAACGAGCTGGTGACGGCGGAGACGGCGGCGGTCCTGAAGTTCTACCGGACGGTCTTCGGCTATCAGGAGTCACGGGATCCCGGGGCCGCCGACCACGGCGACCGGGACGAAGGACCGGCGGACTATGTGACCCTCGTCCGGGACGGGCTGCCGGTGGCCGCGCTGCGCGGGGTCGGCAAGGACCTGCCCCGGGACCGGGGTTCGCACTGGGTGACCTGGTTCGAGGTGGACGACGTGGACACGGCCGTGGAACGGGTCGCCGAGCTGGGCGGACGTGTGGTGGCCCCGCCGGCGGCCGGGGCCAGGGGCCGCCGGGCGACCGTGACGGACCCGGAGGGCGCGGTGTTCAATCT
Source organism: Streptomyces sp. NPDC006798 (assembly GCF_040635975.1). Classification (NCBI taxonomy): domain Bacteria; kingdom Bacillati; phylum Actinomycetota; class Actinomycetes; order Kitasatosporales; family Streptomycetaceae; genus Streptomyces; species Streptomyces sp. NPDC006798. The sequence goes on along the minus strand of NZ_JBEYIS010000052.1, from coordinate 9,343 downwards.
GGTCAGTTCGGGCCGCTGAGCCCGCCTACCCGTACCGTGCCCGCCGCTCCGGCCGGGCACGGTACGGGTCCGCTTCCGGGATCTCCGACCGGACCGGACGTCCGTCGACGGGACGTCAGACGTGGTTGACCGGCAGGACGTCCGGCGAGAGCGACGCGGCCCGGGCGGACGCGGACGTCATCCGGCGGCGGTGGTGCCGACGGCAGAGGACCTCGTAGCCGACCTCCTCCGCCGGACGGTTCACATCGCCGACGACCACCTGTTCGCCCTCGACCACCATCTCCCCGCCGACCGTCCGGGCGTTGTGGGTGGCACGCGCCCCGCACCAGCACAGGGCCTCGACCTGGAGCTGTTCGATCCGGTCGGCGAGTTCGATCAGCCGCTGCGAGCCGGGGAAGAGCCTGGTCCGGAAGTCCGTGGTGATACCGAAGGCGAAGACGTCCATATCGAGGTCGTCCACGATCCTGGCGAGCTGGTCGATCTGCTCCGGGGCGAGGAACTGCGCCTCGTCCACGATCACATAGTCCGCCTTGCCGCCCGCCGACAGCTCACGGACCAGATAGCCGTAGACGTCCATCGTGTCGGTGACCTCGACGGCGTCCGTCACCAGGCCCAGCCGGGAGGAGAGTTTGCCCTCGCCCGCACGGTCCCGGCGGGTGAAGATCACCCCTTGGAGGCCGCGCGCGGACCGGTTGTGGGTGATCTGGAGGGCGAGTGTGCTCTTTCCACAGTCCATGGTTCCGGAGAAAAAGACCAGCTCGGACATGGGTGGTTGAGAACCTTTCGGCGATCGTGGGCAGCCGGGCGTCCGGGCGGGAGACCGTCCGGCGAAGCCGTGCGACATACAGCGGAGAAGGGGGAGCGACGGGTTCAGGAACGGATCTCGACCAGCGGGACCAGTTGCTCTGCGGGCGTCATGGAGCCGTGCATTCCGGCGAGCGCCGACTCCAGCGGCTCATGGACGGAAGCGGTGATGGCGAGATCGTCGCAGGCGGCGGCGATCACATCGCCGATCCGGCCGTACACCCGCTCGTCGACGGCCGGGCCGAACCAGCCCGCCGCGATCGCCTCCTCCCGGCTCGCCACCCAGAAGCGGTCGCCCAGCACCTCGCGCCAGACGGTCAGTACGTCGGCCTCGGCGCCCGGGACGGCGTAGACATGGCGGGCCCGGCCCTCGCCGCCCAGCAGGGCGACCCCGGCCCGCAGCTCCCAGTCCTCGTCGAAGTCGATCCGGGACTCCTCGTCGAACGGGATGTCGATCATGCCGTGGTCGGCGGTGACATAGAGCGCCGAACGCGCGGGAAGCTGTTCGGCCAGCCGCTGGACCAGCCGGTCGGCATGGGAGAGCTGACCTCGCCAGGCGTCGGAGTCCACCCCGTAGCGGTGGCCCATGCCGTCGACGTCGCTGTAGTACGTATAGACGAGGGAGCGGTCCCCGGCGGCCAGCTGCTCGGCCGCGAGGTCCATCCGCTCCTCGCCGCTCAGCCTGCCGTGGAACGTTCCGCCGCTGAGCGCGATCCGGGTCAGCGGGGTGTGCTCGAAGAGGGGCGACGACACCTGTGCCGTATGGACCCCGGCGGCGTCGGCGAGGCCGAACACCGTGGGATGCGGCTGCCAGGCGTGCGGATCGGTGTACGGCTTCCAGCGGAGCTGGTTCATCAGGGCGCCGGTGCCGGGGTCGCGGACGGTGTAGCCGGGCAGTCCGTGCCGGCCGGGCGGGAGCCCGGTACCGACGGAGGCGAGGGAGGTCGCCGTCGTGGCCGGGAATCCGGCGGTGATCGGCCGTCCCGTACCGCCCCTGGAGGTATGGAGCAGGGAGAAGAGGAACGGGGCCTGGTCCGGATGGTTGCGGATCTGCTCCCAGCCGAGGCCGTCGATCAGGAAGACCGCGACCCGGTCGGCGGGCAGCAGCTCCGGTATCGCGGCGGTGAGACCGGGGACCCCGAGGCCCGCGGCGAGCGTCGGCAGCAGATCGGCGAGCGACCCGGAGCCGTACTCGGGCACCGGCGCGCTGCCGACGGCGAGCGGCTGGGGTTCGTCGGGCCAGTAGGCGGCCGTGTCGGGCTGGGCCATCAGCGGGCAGTCGCCGCGGTGGCCTCGGAGAGCGCCTGGGCGAAGGCGAGGGTCTGCCGGACGGTGTCCGGGCCGTCGCCCGCCTCGCTGACCCGCAGGCTGAGGTCGTCGGCGGTGGAGTTGCCGGTATAGCCGTGGTCGGCGTCGCAGTTCGGGTCGCCGCAGGCGGCGGGCTCCAGATCCAGCCGCGAGACGGCGCCCCAGCCGATGGTGAGGACGACCTCGCGCGGCAGGGTGCCGGGGGTGTACGACTCGGGGTTGGCGACGACCCGGCTGACCACGACGGACGAGATCCGGTCCAGCTTCACGGACTCGGTGGAGGTGGTCGCGTACGGCGTCGGGGAGCTGGAGTCGGCGGCCTGCTCGTCGGTGTGGCTGACGATGAACCGGTTGGCCGTGAGCACCAGGACGGTCACATGGCGGCGGACCTCGTTGGCGTCGAACGTCGTCTCCTGGTGTACCAGGTACGAGGCGATCTGCTCACCGCCGACGGAAGCCTCCACCGCCTCTGCCACGAGAGCCGGGTAGTAGCCGCTGCGCTCGATCGCCGCGCGCAGCCCCTGGGTCGTCGTACCGGTCTTCGCCATGTGGTCCATCCTACGGGCCCCGGGGGGTGGGGAACGCTCGGTGGTGTCGGGGAGTGGTCAGTAGCCGGGAAGTCTGCGGGGGCCGAGGTCGGTGGGGACGGGGGTGGGCGCGAGCCGTACCGAAGCGCCCAGGACGGAAAGGCCGCGACGCGCCACGACGACGGGTTCCAGACTGATTCCGACGACCTCCGGGTGATCGTCGAGCAGTCGTGATACGCGCAGCAGCAGCTCTTCCAGCGCCGCCGTGTCGACGGGGGCCGAGCCGCGCCAGCCGAACAGCAGGGGGGCGGTACGGATGGAGCGGATCTGGCCCGCCGCGTCCCGGTCGGTGACCGGGACGAGCCGGTGCGCGGTGTCGCCGAGCAGTTCGGACGCGACGCCCGCGAGCCCGAAGGAGAGATAGGGGCCGACGGCCGGGTCGACCACGGCCCGGACCACCGTGTCGACCCCGCGCGGCGCCATGGCCTGGACGACCGGGCGCAGCTCGACGGGCTTGCCGAGCAGTTCGGTCAGCTCCCGGTAGGCGCGGCGGAGCTGGGCCTCGCCGCCCAGGTCGAGCCGGACGCCGCCGAGGTCGGAGCGGTGCCGCAGATGGGGTGCGGTGGTCTTGAGGGCGACCGGGTAGCCCAGCCGTTCGGCCGCCCGGGCCGCCTCGTCGGGGTCGGGCGCGGGCAGGGCGCGGCGTACCCGGATGCCGTACGCGGCCAGCAGGGCGCGGGTGTCCCCGGCGTCGAGGGTGACACCGCGCGGACCGGTGTCCCCGGCGAGCACCCCGGCGATCAGCTCCCCGGCCCGGCCCTCGTCGATGTCCTCGTACTCGGGGACCTTGCCGCCCTCGGCCGCCTCGCGCCGCCACTGTCCGTATTTGACGGCCTCGGCGAGGGCGCGGACGGCCCGCTCGGCGGCGGGATAGGCGGGGATTCCCCGGGGCGGTCCTTCGACGGCGGGGCCGGGGGTTCCGGCATCGGCGGGTCCGGCCGGGGCGGCGGACGGGGCTTTGCTGGTGGCGTCGGCGGGGGCGGGGTTGTCGCCGGAGCGCGCCGGAGCGGGCGCGGCGGTACGACCGGTCGCGGGACCGGCACCGGCACCGGCACCGGTCGGAGCGGCGGCACCGGCGGGGGCGGCACCGGTCGGGGCCGGGGTGGCGTCGTCGTCCGGCGCGGGCGCTTGCGCGGGCGGGTGCGGGCGGGTGCCGGTCGCCGCCGCGAGGGCGGACGCCAGGCCCCCGAGTTCGACCTGGACGACCGCGACCGGCTTCGCGGGCGCGGTGGTCGCCGCCTCGCGCAGGGCCGCCGCCAGGTCGCCCCCGTCACCGGAGTCGGTCGCTCCGTTCTCCCGTACCCAGGGGATCGCCGTGACCACGACCGCGTCGCAGTCGTCGGCGGCCAGCGCCCGGGCCAGGGCGGCCCTGAAGTCCGCGGGCGCGGCACCGGTCGTGAGATCGAGCGGCGGCAGCGGGCGCAGGCCCTCGGCGAGACAGGCGTCGTAGGTGAGCAGACCGAGGGATTCGGAGTTGCCGAGGATCGCGACGCGCGGCCCGCGGGGCAGCGGCTGCCCGGCGAGCAGCAGGCCGACGTCGACGAGTTCGGTGACGGTGTCGACCCGGATCACACCCGCCTGGCGGAGCAGGGCGTCGACGGCGGCGTCGGGGATCCGGGGGGTGGGGACCGCGTGGCCGGGGGGCTCGCTGCCGCTGTGGCGGGCGCCCTTGACCACGACGACGGGCTTCACGGCGGCGGTGCGGCGGGCGAGCCGGGTGAACTTGCGCGGATTGCCGATGGACTCCAGATAGAGGAGGGCGACATCGGTATCGGGGTCCTCGTACCAGTACTGGAGGATGTCGTTGCCGGAGACGTCCGCGCGGTTGCCGGACGACACAAACGTAGAAAGGCCGGCGAGGCCGGCGAGGCCGGCGAGGGCGGTGGCGGGGGTCGGCCCGGCGGGGTCCTCGGAGCCGTCCGGCCGCGCGGGGCCCGTACCGCCGGGGCCGTGGAGCCCGGTCGCCCCGGCTCCCCGCCGGTGCAGCGCCGCCAGCAGCGCGATACCGATCGCACCGGACTGGGTGAAGAGGCCGATCCGGCCGGGTGCGGGGGCGTGCGGGGCGAGGGACGCGTTCAGACGTACGGAGTCCGCCGTATTGATGATCCCGAACGAGTTCGGGCCGATGATCCGCATCCCGTACGAACGCGCCTGCCGGACCAGCTCCCGCTGGCGCTCCCGTCCGGCCGCGCCGGTCTCGGCGTATCCGGCGCTGAGTACGACGAGGCCCCGGACGCCCGCCTCACCGCAGTCGGCGACCACCTCGGGCACCCGCTCGGCGGGCACCGCGACGATCGCGAGATCGACCGGCGGCCCGGCGGTGCCGCCACCGGCCGCCGGGTCGGTCCCGGCGCCCGGACGGGCGCCCGAACCGGCGTTTGATCCGGCGTTTGATCCGGCGCCCGAACCGGCGCCTGATCCGGTGATCTCCGTGACCGAGCGGTACGCGGGCACGCCGTCGACGTCGAGCCGGTCGGCGGGGAAGGCCCGGTTCACCGCGTAGGCCCGGCCCGTATATCCCCCCGCGATCAGATCGCTCAGCACCGTACGGCCCAGACCGCCCGGCGCTCGTCCGACCCCGACGACCGCGACACCGCGCGGCGCCAGCAGCCGCTGTACGGAACGCGACTCGGCCCGGTACTCGCGGGCGCGCTGGACGGCGACGGACTCGGCGGTCGGTTCGAGGTCGAGGGAGAGATGGACGGTGCCGTCCTCGAAGCTGCGGCGCTGCGTGTACCCGGCGTCCCGGAACACCTTGATCATCTTGTTGTTGGCGGGCAGTACCTCGGCGGCGAACCGCCGGATGCCGCGCTCCCGGGCCACCGCCGCGATGTGTTCGAGCAGGGCGGAGGCGATCCCGCGCCCCTGGTGCGCGTCCTGCACCAGGAACGCCACCTCGGCGGCGTCGGCGGGCGCGCTCGCGGGCCGCCCGTGCCGGTCGATGCGGTCGTAGCGGACGGTCGCGACGAACTCGTCCCCGACGGTGACGGCCAGCCCGACCCGGTCCACGAAGTCGTGGTGGGTGAAGCGGTGGACGTCCTTGGCGGAGAGATGGGGATAGGGCGCGAAGAAACGGTAGAACTTCGACTCGTCCGAGACCTGCTCGTAGAAGTCGACGAGCCGCTCGCCGTCGGTGGCGGTGATGGGCCGGATCCGGGCGGTCGCGCCGTCGCGCAGCACGATGTCGGCCTCCCAGTGGTCGGGGTACGCGTGCTCCGGCGCGCCGTCGCCGTCCGCTCCCGCCCCCTGACCGGACTCGGCCCCGGGTCCCGGACCGGACTCGGCCCCGGCCGGGGACTCCCTGGCCGGGGGCTCCCCGGCCCTCGGCCGGCTGCCGTCCGACCCGCCGGAATCCGGTCGCCCGTTCTCCCGCTCGGCACCCCGTTCGGTCTGCATGGCAGAAAGCGTACGGCGCGGCCCCGCGGCACGGGACACATGGGGACTCACCGGTACTCGCCGACCCCACCCGGCCCCGCGCCCGCCGCCGCGACACGGCCCGGTCACGGTTCGCGACGGACGCCCCGGCGGGGCACTCTGGGTGGCACGACCGCGCCCCGGCGGTCGGCACGAGCACCCGGGGCGTCGTGAGACACTGACCGGGAACTGGTCTAGACAACCACTGAGATTTGAAGGGCAACACCATGGCTGAGCGCCGCGTCAACGTCGGCTGGGCCGAGGGCCTTCACGCCCGTCCCGCCTCCATCTTCGTCCGTGCCGCCACGGCCTCCGGCGTTCCGGTCACGATCGCCAAGGCCGACGGCTCCCCGGTGAACGCCGCCTCCATGCTGGCCGTGCTCGGCCTGGGCGCCCAGGGCGGCGAGGAGATCGTGCTCGCCTCCGACGCCGAGGGTGCCGACGCCGCGCTCGACCGCCTGGCGAAGCTGGTCGCCGAAGGCCTCGAGGAGCTGCCGGAGACGGTCTGAGCCGACTCCGCGACTCCCGCGTCCGGCCGTCCGGCTCCGCCACGGCCTCCGGCGCGCTCCGGAATTCCCCGCCGAATCGGCGCTCCCGGAATTCTCAGGCGCTGATCCCCCGCCCGGGGATCAGCGCCTGATGTGTTTTCACCGCACGACCGGCGAAAACGCAGAACCCGGCCGCGGTCCGTCGCCGGGAATCATCGGGAATGCCATCGGAAATATGGCACGACTCCTTTATACGGGAGCCGTGTTAAATACGGCCGCATTCCATGTTGCCGAAATGTTGCGGCCTCCCGGCCGCGGCGCGACCGCCTCAGGCCGGCCCCCGCGCCCCCACCCGGGCGGCCCCGCCGGTACCCGCCGCCGAACGCCCCCTCGCCCGCGGGCGGCCCCGGACCGGCGGCCGCTCCGCCACCGGCGGCCGTTCGAAGGCGTCGTCCGGCGCGCCCGGCCCGCAGAGCCGGTGGAGTCCGGCGGCCCGCTCCGTGTGCAGGGCCGTCAGGGCCCGGGCCCGCTCGGCGTCGCCGCGCCCCACCGCGTCCACGATCGCCGCGTGCTCGGCCCAGCACTCGGCGGACCGCCCGTGAGCCGACTCCACCAGATACATCCAGGCGATCTTCCGCCGGACCGGGTTGAGCAGCGCGATCAGCCCCGGGCTGCCGGACGCCTCGGCGAGGGTGTCGTGGAACCAGGCGTCCAGCGCCTGCGGATCCCCCGCCCGGCCGCCGCCGTCCGCCCACTCCCGCCCCAGCCGGACCAGTCCGCGCAGGACCCGCAGATGGCCCTCCGTGCGGTGCCGGGCGGCCCGGGCGGCGGCCAGTGGTTCGAGCAGCGTACGGATCTCCAGCAGATCGGCCGCCTCCCGGCCGGTGGGCTCGGCGACCGACGCCCCGGCATGCCGCCGGGTGGTGACGAAGCCCTCGGCCCCCAGGGTCCGCAGCGCCTCGCGCACCGGGACCCGGGAGACTCCGTACCGCTGGGCGAGCTGTTCCTCGGTGAGTCTTTCGCCGCGCCGGAACACTCCGGAGACGATGTCGTCGCGAATCGCCCTGCAGACCGAATGCGCGGGAACCCGCATACCGTACCTCCGCCGTGGTCCGGGAAATCATCTACGGTTCTCATTTCCCCGCCGACTCTATGTCAGCCGATCGGGAATTCCGACTGTTCCCGATAGCCCGGCATCGCATTTCGGCCGACGGCGGCCGATTCCGTACGGCATGCCCCTGGCGAGCCGGGGCCGGAAACGCCGCGTGCCCCGGCGCGCACGGCGCCGGGGCACGGAAGGAAACAGGGGGACGGCTCACCCGGACGGGCCGGGCGGGCGCCCGCCGGGGCGGGGGCAGGGGGTCAGACCTTGACGCCCTTGGCCCGCAGGTAGGAGAGGGGGTCGACGTCCGACCCGTACTCCGCTCCGGTCCGGACCTCGAAGTGGAGGTGGGCCCCGGTCGAGTTGCCGGTGGAGCCCGCGCGGCCGATCTCCTGGCCGGGCATCACGGTCGCGCCCGCGGCGACCGACAGGGACGACATATGGGCGTACTGCGTGTAGGAGCCGTCCCGCATCTGGATCACGACGTTGTAGCCGTACGCGCCGCCCCAGCCCGCCTCGACGACGGTACCCGCGCCCACGGACACGATCTTCGTACCCGTGGAGGCGTGGAAGTCGATCCCGGTATGGCTGCCGGAGGACCAGAGGGAGCTGTTGGCCCGGTACGAGGTGGTGACCTCGGAACCGGCGACCGGCGACGTCCAGGTGGTGAGGAGCCGCTTGCGCTCGGCCTCGCGGGCCGCCCGCTCCCGGGCCTCGCGCTCCGCCTTCGCCCGCTCCTCCGCCTGCCGCTCGGCCTCCGCCTCCGCCTCGGCGCGGGCGATCGCCTCCTGCTTCTGGGCGTGCGCCTGGTCGGCGACCTGGGAGGCCAGCGTGTCGGGGCCGGAGAGCGTCCGCAGGGAGCCGGTGTCCTCGGCCGCCAGGATCTGGATCGAGCCGGTGTCCTCGGCGCTCAGGCCGCCCGTCTCGGGGCCCTGGTCGCGGCCGTCGTTGTCGGAGGCGAAGGCGGGGGCGGCGAAGGTGCCGATGACGCCGGTGGTGGCGAGGGTCGCCGCGCCGGCCAGGCTCGCGCTGCGGCGCGTCACACGGCTCGGGGCACGATGCTTCCCGTGGGATCGGGCGAACGCCATGAAAAGGCTGGTCCTTTCCTTCCTTCTCGCCTACCGGGTTAGCTGACGGGTTCGGAGAAGAGGAAGGTCTCCTACGGCTCCTCCGCGGGCTGCGAAGGCTCCGATTCACCCCAAGGGGAACATGGGTCCCCGGCTCCCCAGGGCTCGCGCCTGACGGGGACTCGGCGATGGCTGTCCGTGCCGCGGTTGCGGCGCCTGCCTGCGAACAGCCGGACCGACGCTAGGCGCGGCGCGTGTCGATCACCAAACAAACAGCCCTCTTTGTTGCTCATGCCACAGCACGTGTCGGTCAACTTCCCATCAAAACGGACAGCTGACGGGGCGACGGCCGCACCTCGGCTACCCGTTCGGCCCGTCTCCACCCCGGCCGGATCCCTCCCTCCGGATTCCGTCCACCGGGCCGGGCGGCCGGGTGGGACCGGTTCCCTGCGAACGACCGCGCCCCGGTCCCGTACGAGAGCGCCGGACCCCGTTTCCGTACGGGCACGACACGGCCCCGGTCCCGTACACGGATCCGTGCCGATGACCACGACACCGCTGATCCAGCGGCCC
>NZ_JBEYIS010000051.1:0-52550 GCF_040635975.1 Streptomyces sp. NPDC006798 | reverse complement strand
GCGTCGGCGACGGCGTTGGCGATGTCGGCGGCCTCGCCGCGCCGGTCCGACGTACCGGTGAACGCGATCATCGGGGTGCGGGCCCGCACCCCTGGCCGCCCTCCGAGAACGGGGCCCGCGGCCTCACAGCCAGGAGGCGAACTCCAGCACCGGCTCCGCCATACGGGCCCGGTCCGTGTCGAGGGACCGTACCGCCGACGCGATCGCCCGGAACCGGGTCCAGCCCCTGACCCGCTCGGGGTCGAGGTCCAGCGAGTCGGCCAGCCGGGCCACCCGGCGGCGTGCGGTCGTCGCGCCCGCCGAGACCGCGACGAGGTCCTCCGCCCGGTCGCGGGCGAGCCGCGCGAGGTCGTAGGCGCGTTCCCCCACGAGCGGCGCGGGCCCGACCGTCAGCCAGGGCGCGCGGTCGCCCGCCAGGACTTTGCCCTGGTGGAAGGAGCCGTGCAGCAGGTACGTCTCCGGCACCGCGTCGGCCAGCAGTCCGTCCCGTACCTCCAGTGCCGCCGAGGCCAGCGGCGCCACGGGGTCGTCGGTACCGGCGAAGGCCCGCAGCCGGGCCGCGGCCGGGGCCGTACGGTCGGCGACGGAGTCGTAGCCGTGGCCAGCGGGCGGTTCCACCCAGAGCCGGCGGAGCGTACCCGCCGCTTCGAGTACCGCCTTCGCCTCCGGCAGGGACCGTACGGACACCTCGGGGTGCAGCCGCTCCAACAGCAGCCCGCCCCCGGCACCCGACCCGCCGCCGTCACCGGGACCCGCCGCGTCCAGCACACGGACCGCCCCGAAGCCGTCCCAGCGCTCCAGCGCCGCCAGCTCCGCGCCGGGCGCCGCGGACGGCGGGGCGAGCTTCAGCGCGGCCGGGGTGCCGTCGGGCCGGCGTACGAGGACGACGAGACCGCCCCGGCCCCCGGGGGCCACCACCCGCTCGACGTCGAGTTCCCAGCGGTCGACCGCGGCGGCGCCGAGGTTCGGCAGTTCGCCGAGCCAGGGCCCGTCCGTTTCCGCGCGGCCGTCCTCGGCGAGCGCCCGCACCAGACGCCGGGGCGCTTCGAATTCCATGCCTGCGCGACTTCCTCTCATTCCCCGGCCGGTGGGCCGGTCGCCGCCGACCGCTCGGCGAGCCCAGGAAAGGCTACGCCGCCGCCCCGCCAGCGCGCCGACCGCACCGCCGCCTCCCGCAGGGCCACCGCCGCCTCCGTGCGGAGGGGGCCGCGCGCGGCCCGGACGAGGTCCGCGCAGGCGCCCGCGACCCGGTCCTCCAGATGGGCGGCGAGCCGGACGGCGGACGCCGGGTCGGGGACGGGGAACGGCAGGGCGTAGCCGGGGGCGGCCGCGACGGGCGCGGCGGCCAGGTCGCGTACGGCCCTGATCAGGGCGTCGCGGCGGGCCCGGTGGGCGGCGAAGGCTTCCCGCGCCTCGGTCCGGCGGCCGTCGCCGACCCGGGCGCCGACGACGCCGTAGCCGTAGACGGCGGCGTGTTCGGCGGCGAGCGCCGCCTGGAGGGCGGTCAGCGGCTCCCGGCCGCCGCCGCTCACGGTCCGGAGTGCGCCGGGGGCGCCCCGCCCGGTCATCGGCCCGGTCCCGGGTCGGCCGCGACGGGCCGGGAGAGCAGATAGGCGTGGGCTGCTCCGGCCGCGGCGACGGAGGCGAGCAGCCGGGCGAGTTCGGGGCCCGCGCCGTCGAGTGCGGCGGTGTACGCGGCGGAGGACCGGCGCTCCGCGGCGACCAGGTCGGCCAGGGCGCGTGCCGGGTCGGGGTCGGGGGTGAGGCCGGGCGCGGGGGCGGTGGAGGTCGCGGGGGAGGGCGCCGTCGTGTGCGCCGGGTCATGGACGGCTCCGGATGCGCCGGCGCCGCCGGGCGCTGCCCCGCCGAGGGCCGTGACATGGGCGGCGGCCGAGGCCCGCAGCTCCGTGAGGCGCCCGGCGAGCGCCGGATGCGCGGCGATCACGGCGTCGTAGCGGTCCCTCAGCGCCCCGCCGGAAGCGGCCAATCGTTTCCGCAGCCGGGTGTCCGCCGCCTCGGACCAGCCACCCGGCGCGTTCCCCTGCTCGTACGCCCCCTGCGCACCTCGTGCCCGGTCTCGTCCGCCGGTATCCGACGGCTCACCCGAACAGCCCGTCAGCGCGCCCGCCGCCACCGCGCCCGCCGTGGCGCCCGTCATCGCGAGCGCTCTTCGTCTCGTCGTTCCCGGGCGTCCCACGCGTTTCTCCCTCGGTCGGCGGCCGGTATTGAGATGATCATCACCGCAGGCGAGCGTACCCGCGGCGGCCCCCGCGGTGGACGGCAACACCCTTCCGGACCGGATACCCTTTGATCTGACACGCGACCATCCGTGACCGCCTCGCGGCGCGGACGCGACGGACCCACAACAGCACACGCGGCCGAGGAGTCACCCGGATGAGCACCACCCAGAGCGAGAGGCTGCGCGGGTTGCTGGAACCGCTCGTCAGCGCCGCCGGACTGGATCTGGAAGAGATCGAGGTGTCCCGCGCGGGCCGTCGCCGCCAGCTGGTGATCGTCGTCGACTCCGAGGAGGGGCTCACCCTCGACGCCTGTGCCGAGCTGAGCCGTGAGATCTCCGCCCGGCTCGACGAGTCCGATGTGATGGGCGACGGGGAGTACACCCTCGAAGTGGGTTCCCCCGGTGCCGACCGCCCCCTGACCCAGCTCCGCCACTACGTCCGGGCCACCGGCCGGCTGGTGCGGTTCCGGCTGCACGACGGCGGCGATCTGGTCGCCCGGGTGCTCGCCGTCGACGAGGAGGGTCTGGACACGGAGGTCCCCGGGGTGAAGGGGCGCAAGCCGACCGCCCGCCGGATCGCCCTCGGCGAGATCGCCAAGGCGCGTGTGGAGATCGAGTTCAACCGCAAGGACAAGAAGGAAGAGGAGGCGTAGCCGTGGACATCGACGTGAAGCTCCTGAAGGGCTTGGCACAGGAGAAGGAGATCCCCTTCGATCTGCTGGTCGAGGCGATCGAGTCGGCCCTCCTCATCGCGTACCACCGCACTCCGGACAGCCGCCGGTACGCCCGGGTGGTGCTCAGCCGCGACACCGGCCATGTGACCGTCTGGGCCAAGGAGGACCCGTCGGACGTGCCGGAGGGGCAGGAGCCCAAGGAGTTCGACGACACCCCGACCGACTTCGGCCGGATCGCCGCCACCACCGCCCGCCAGGTCATCCAGCAGCGGCTGCGGGACGCCGAGAACGACGTCACCTTCGGCGAGTACGCCCGCCGCGAGGGCGATATCGTCTCCGGCCAGGTCCAGCAGGGCAAGGACCCGAAGAACGTCCTGGTCAAGCTGGACGACAAGCTGGAGGCCATCCTCCCGGCGCAGGAGCAGGTCCCGGGCGAGGACTACAGCCACGGACTGCGGCTGCGGACCTATGTCGTCCGGGTGGCCAAGGGCGTACGCGGCCCCTCCGTCACCCTTTCGCGGACCCACCCCAACCTGGTGAAGAAGCTCTTCGCGCTGGAGGTCCCCGAGATCGCCGACGGCAGTGTGGAGATCTCCGCGATCGCCCGCGAGGCCGGCCACCGCACCAAGATCGCGGTCCGCTCGGTCCGGTCCGGCCTCAACGCCAAGGGCGCCTGCATCGGCCCGATGGGCGGCCGGGTGCGCAATGTGATGGCCGAACTGCACGGCGAGAAGATCGACATCGTCGACTGGTCGGACGACCCGGCCGAGATGGTGGCGAACGCGCTCTCCCCGGCCCGGGTCAGCAAGGTCGAGGTGGTGGACCTGGCCGCGCGCTCGGCCCGGGTCACCGTCCCCGACTACCAGCTCTCCCTCGCCATCGGCAAGGAGGGCCAGAACGCCCGGCTCGCCGCCCGGCTGACCGGCTGGCGGATCGACATCCGTCCCGACACCGAGCAGACCGGTGACGCCGGGGAGCCGGACCGCCGCTGAGACCGGGACCGGCCCAGTCGGGAACCGGGACCGTTCGGGACCGCGCCCGGAAGCCGCCGACCAGCGGTTCACCGGCCCCGCGGATTGCGCCCGGCGCACGCCGGGCGCGATCCGCGGAGATCACACGGCCACGCGCCGTGGCCGATCGAGACAGATGAGTGTTCGATTTTTGCCCCAAAGGGGTGAGGTCGCTACGGGGAGGTAGACTTAGCCGTGTCTGGCCGGACGTATGTCGGCGCATGCCCAGAGCGCACGTGTGTGGGTTGCCGCCAGCGAGCGGCCAAAAGCGATCTCCTGCGCATCGTGAGGATCGGGGACGAGTGCGTCCCCGACGATCGCGGTACGCTGCCCGGCCGGGGTGCGTACGTCCACCCCGTCGTGGTCTGTCTCGATCTGGCGGTCCGCCGCCGGGCGTTCCCCCGGGCCTTCCGGGCCGGGGGGCCGCTCGAAACGGCCGGATTGCGCCTGTCCGTACAAAAGACGGAGCGGGCGGCGGAGCAGGATGTGTAAGAAGAAGTACGGCACGGATTCCCGTGCGGTCAGGTACCTCGCGAGTCGGAAGTAGGTCGAGATTGCGATGAGCACTCGATGAGTACGCGATGAGTACGCCCATGAAGTAGCGACGGTCCGGCGGTAACCGGACCTCAAAGGAGCGAAGTGGCTAAGGTCCGGGTATACGAGCTCGCCAAGGAGTTCGGTGTAGAGAGCAAGGTCGTCATGGCCAAGCTCCAGGAACTCGGTGAATTCGTCCGTTCGGCGTCCTCGACGATCGAGGCGCCGGTTGTGCGCAAGTTGACTGACGCGTTGCAGGGGTCCGGCTCAGGTGCCGGCAAGACCGCTGCCAAGCCCGGCGCGCCCCGTAAGGCCGCGCCCACCCCCGCCGCCCCCCGTCCGGGCGGTCCCACCCCCGGCGCGCCCTCTCCGGCCGCGCCCCGTCCCGCCGCCCCCAAGCCCGGCGCCCCGGCCCCCAAGCCGGCCGCCGCCGAGGCCCCCGGCAGCACCCCCCCTCCGGCCGCCCCGGCGGCCCCCGGCCCCCGGCCGGGTCCGAAGCCTGCGGCCCGGCCCGGCCCGGTCGCGCCCGTACCCGCGGCGGAGTTCTCCGCCCCGGCCCCGGCGCAGCCCGCCGCGCAGCCCGGCCAGTCCGGTCCCCGGCCCGGTGCCTCCGGTCCGCGTCCCGGCGCCCGTCCCGCCCCGTCCGGCGACCGCCGCGACGGCGGTCGTGAGGGTGGCCGCGGCGGCGACCGCGGCGGTGACCGTCCCGGGCGTCCCGCGCCCGGCCAGGGCGCCCCGCGCCCCGGCGGCAACCGTCCGGCCGGTCCCCGTCCGGGCAACAACCCCTTCACCTCCGGCGGCTCCACCGGAATGGCGCGCCCCCAGGCGCCCCGTCCCGGCGGCGCCCGTCCCGGCGGTGCCCCCGCGCCCGGTGGCGCTCCCCGCCCGCAGGGCGGCCCCGGCGGCGCCCCGCGTCCGCAGGGCCAGGGCGGTGCCCGTCCCACGCCCGGCGCGATGCCTCGTCCGCAGGCCCCCCGCCCCGGCGGCGGTCCCGCGGGTAACCGCCCGAACCCGGGCATGATGCCGCAGCGTCCGGCCGCGGGCCCCCGTCCGGGTCCCGGTGGCGGTGGCGGTCGCCCCGGTGGCGGCGGCGGTCGTCCCGGCGGTGCCGGTGCCGGTCGCCCCGGCGGCGGTGGCGGCTTCGCCGGCCGTCCCGGCGGCGGTGGCGGCGGCGGTCGTCCCGGTGGTGGCGGCGGCTTCGCCGGCCGTCCCGGCGGCGGCGGTCCCGGTGGCGGTGGCGGTGGCGGCGGCTTCGGCGGTCGTCCCGGCTTCGGTGGCCGTCCCGGCGGCCCCGGTGGCCGCGGTGGCACACAGGGCGCCTTCGGCCGTCCCGGCGGCCCGGCCCGTCGTGGCCGCAAGTCGAAGCGGCAGCGGCGCCAGGAGTACGAGGCCATGCAGGCCCCGTCGGTCGGCGGCGTGATGCTGCCCCGCGGCAACGGCGAAGCCATTCGTCTGTCGCGCGGCGCGTCCCTCACCGACTTCGCCGAGAAGATCAACGCCAACCCGGCGTCCCTCGTCGCGGTGATGATGAACCTCGGCGAGATGGTCACGGCGACGCAGTCGGTCTCCGACGAGACGCTCCAGCTCCTCGGCGGCGAGATGAACTACACGGTTCAGATCGTCTCCCCGGAGGAGGAGGACCGCGAGCTGCTCGAGTCCTTCGACATCGAGTTCGGCGAGGACGAGGGCGGCGAGGAATCGCTGGTCTCCCGTCCGCCGGTGGTCACCGTCATGGGCCACGTCGACCACGGTAAGACCCGACTGCTCGACGCGATCCGCAAGACCAACGTGGTCGCGGGCGAGGCCGGCGGCATCACCCAGCACATCGGTGCCTACCAGGTCGCGACCGAGGTCAACGGCGAGGACCGCCGGATCACCTTCATCGACACCCCGGGTCACGAGGCGTTCACCGCCATGCGTGCCCGCGGTGCCAAGTCGACCGACATCGCGATCCTCGTGGTGGCGGCGAACGACGGTGTGATGCCCCAGACGATCGAGGCGCTCAACCACGCCAAGGCGGCCGAGGTGCCGATCGTGGTCGCGGTGAACAAGATCGACGTCGAGGGCGCCGACCCGACCAAGGTGCGCGGTCAGCTCACCGAGTTCGGTCTGGTGGCCGAGGAGTACGGCGGCGACACCATGTTCGTCGACATCTCCGCCAAGCAGGGCCTCCACATCGAGGAGCTGCTGGAGGCCGTGGTCCTCACCGCCGACGCGTCCCTCGACCTCCGGGCCAACCCGGAGCAGGACGCGCAGGGCATCGCGATCGAGTCCCACCTCGACCGCGGTCGCGGCGCCGTCTCGACCGTCCTGGTCCAGCGCGGAACGCTCCGGATCGGCGACACGATGGTCGTGGGCGACGCCTACGGCCGTGTGCGCGCCATGCTCGACGACAAGGGCGAGAACGTGGCGGAGGCCGGTCCTTCGACCCCGGTCCTCGTCCTCGGTCTCACCAACGTCCCGGGCGCGGGCGACAACTTCCTCGTCGTTGACGAGGACCGCACCGCCCGCCAGATCGCCGAGAAGCGCGCCGCCCGTGAGCGCAACGCCGCGTTCGCCAAGCGGGTACGCCGGGTGTCCCTCGAGGACCTCGACAAGGTCCTCAAGGCGGGCGAGATCCAGCAGCTCAACCTGATCATCAAGGGCGACGCGTCCGGATCGGTCGAGGCGCTGGAGGCGTCGCTGCTCCAGCTGGACGTCGGCGAGGAAGTCGACATCCGGGTGCTGCACCGCGGCGTCGGTGCCGTCACCGAGTCGGACATCGACCTGGCCATGGGCTCCGACGCGATCGTCATCGGCTTCAACGTCCGCGCGGCCGGCCGGGCCTCGCAGATGGCCGAGCGCGAGGGCGTCGACGTCCGGTACTACTCGGTGATCTACCAGGCCATCGAGGAGATCGAGGCGGCCCTCAAGGGCATGCTCAAGCCGGAGTACGAAGAGGTCGAGCTGGGTACGGCGGAGATCCGCGAGGTCTTCCGCTCGTCCAAGCTGGGCAACATCGCGGGTGTCCTCATCCGGTCCGGCGAGGTCAAGCGGAACACCAAGGCCCGCCTCATCCGAGACGGCAAGGTGGTCGCCGAGAACCTCAACATCGAGGGTCTGCGCCGCTTCAAGGACGACGTCACCGAGATCCGCGAAGGCTTCGAGGGCGGTATCAACCTCGGAAACTTCAACGACATCAAGATCGACGACGTCATCGCGACGTACGAGATGCGCGAGAAGCCGCGCGGCTGATGCCGGGCGGTCGGCCGGGGCCGGTCGACGGAGAATTTCCGTCGATCGGCCCCGGCCGCTGCGTGTACGGTTCCTGTGTCCCTGTCGAACACCGACAGGCGCCCTTGAACCCGAACCGGCGGGACATCCGGATTTATCCATGTTTGTGGGGACGCTCTCGTTCGACCTCCTCCTCGGCGACGTACGGTCGCTGAAGGAGAAGCGCTCGGTGGTCCGCCCGATCGTCGCCGAGCTGCACCGCAAATTCGCGGTCAGCGTGGCGGAGACCGGCGACCAGGACCTCTACCGCAGAGCCGAGATCGCCCTCGCGGTGGTCTCCGGCGACATACGGCATCTGACGGATGTGCTCGACCGGTGCGAACGTTTCGTCGCCGGACGCCCCGAAGTGGAACTGCTCTCGGTTCGACGCAGGCTTCACGGCGACGAAGACTGAAGGAGACGCCGCCACGACACCGTGGCCCGGCACAGCAGGTAAGAAGGAGAAGGACCAGTGGCCGACAACGCGCGGGCGAAGAAACTGGCGGACCTGATCAGGGAAGTCGTCGCCCAGAAGCTGCAGCGCGGCATCAAGGACCCGCGGCTCGGTACGCATGTGACCATCACGGACACCCGGGTCACCGGAGATCTGCGGGAGGCCACGGTCTTCTACACGGTCTACGGCGACGACGAGGACCGGGCCAGTGCCGCCGCCGGTCTGGAGAGCGCCAAGGGCGTACTCCGCAGCGCCGTGGGCGCCGCCGCGGGCACCAAATTCACCCCCACCCTCACTTTCGTGGCGGACGCCCTCCCGGAGAACGCCAAGACTATCGAGAACCTCCTCGACCAGGCCCGTGCCTCGGACGCCCGGGTCAGGGAGACCTCGTCCGGCGCGGCCTACGCGGGCGAGGCCGACCCGTACCGCAAGCCCGGTGAGGGCGACGACGAGGACGAGGGCAACACCTCCGCATGACGCAGCGCACCCCCGTGCCCGACGGCCTGGTCATCGTCGACAAGCCGTCGGGCTTCACCTCCCATGACGTCGTCGCCAAGATGCGCGGCATCGCCCGGACCCGCCGGGTGGGCCACGCGGGCACCCTCGACCCCATGGCCACCGGAGTCCTCGTCCTCGGCGTCGAACGGGCCACCAAGCTCCTCGGCCACCTCGCCCTCACCGAGAAGGAGTACCTGGGGACCATCCGGCTCGGCCAGAGCACCGTCACCGACGACGCCGAAGGCGAGATCACCGGGTCCGCCGACGCCTCCGGGATCGCCCGCGCGGCGATCGACACCGGAGTCGCCGCCCTCTCCGGCGCGATCATGCAGGTCCCGTCCAAGGTCAGCGCCATCAAGATCGACGGCAAGCGGTCGTACGCCCGGGTCCGCGGCGGCGAGGACTTCGAGATCCCGGCCCGCCCGGTGACCGTCTCCGCCTTCACCGTCTACGACGTCCGGGACGCCGTGGCCGACGACGGCACCCCCGTCCTCGACCTGGTCGTCTCCGTGGTCTGCTCCTCCGGCACCTACATCCGGGCCCTCGCCCGCGACCTCGGCGCCGGACTCGGGGTCGGCGGCCATCTGACCGCCCTGCGGCGGACCCGGGTCGGACCCTACGGGCTCGACGCCGCCCGCACCCTCGACCAGCTCCAGGAAGAGCTGACCGTGATGCCGGTGGCCGAGGCCGCCGCGGCGGCCTTCCCCCGCTGGGACGTCGACGACCGGCGCGCCCGGCTGCTGGCCAACGGCGTACGGCTCGACATGCCGTCGTACGAGCGCTCACCGGTCGCCGCGTTCGGTCCCGAGGACCGCTTCGTGGCGCTCGTGGAGGAAGAGAAGGGCAAGGCCAAGAGCCTGGCCGTGTTCGTCTGACGGCCGTCCGCCCGCCGCCCATCCGCCGTCCGGCGAGGGGCGGCGGGCGGCCGAAGTGGCGGCCGGTGGCGGTCCTCCGCCGGGGACATGGCACCCTTAGTGCTGCGAATACTGGTCTGGTGAAACTGATGGTTCGGCGAGGAGCGGTCACAGTGCAGCGCTGGCGTGGCTTGGAGGACATCCCCCAGGACTGGGGGCGCAGCGTCGTCACCATCGGTTCCTACGACGGGGTCCACCGCGGGCATCAGCTGATCATCGGGCGGGCCGTGGAACGGGCCCGGGAACTGTCCGTACCGGCGGTCGTCGTCACCTTCGACCCCCACCCGAGCGAGGTCGTACGGCCCGGCAGCCACCCCCCGCTCCTCGCACCGCACCACCGGCGTGCCGAACTGATGGCCGAACTCGGGGTCGACGCGGTACTCGTCCTCCCGTTCACCTCCGAGTTCTCCCAGCTCTCCCCGGCGGACTTCATCGTGAAGGTCCTCGTCGACAAACTCCACGCCAGGACCGTCGTCGAAGGCCCCAACTTCCGCTTCGGCCACAAAGCCGCCGGGACCGTGGCGTACCTCGCCGAACTGGGCGCCACCTACGACTACGACGTCGAGGTCGTCGACCTCTACGTCAGCGGTGCGGCGGGCGGCGGCGAACCCTTCTCCTCCACCCTCACCCGCCGCCTCGTCGCCGCCGGTGACGTCGCGGGCGCGGCCGAGATCCTCGGCCGCCCCCACCGCGTCGAGGGCATCGTCGTCCGCGGTGCCCAGCGCGGCCGGGAACTGGGCTACCCCACGGCCAACGTGGAGACCCTGCCGCATACCGCGATCCCCGCGGACGGGGTCTACGCGGGCTGGCTCACCGCCGACGGCGAACGGATGCCGGCGGCGATCTCCGTCGGGACGAACCCCCAGTTCGACGGGGTCGAGCGGAGCGTCGAGGCGTACGCGATCGACCGCGTCGACCTCGATCTGTACGGCCTCCACGTGGCGGTCGACTTCCTCCAGTACATCCGCGGCCAGGAAAGATTCGCCACGGTCGACGACCTCCTGGTGGCCATGGCCCGCGACGTATCCCAGTGCCGGGAGCTCTTGGCGTAGTCGCTGGGGCGCCTCCCGCTGTGGGGTGCGCCGCGTCGGGGCGCCGGGTGCTGAGGTTTCCCGCTTCGTGCGGGGCCGTTCGCGCCTCAGGTGCCGGCGGGGCTGTTGGGGATGTGACCGTTGCTCCAGCGGTATGCGGGCGGTCTTGTTCTGTGGCGGGAGGGTCGGTGGCCTCCGGGCTCACCTCCTCACGTACGGCGGAGGTGGGGTTGCCTGGGAGGGAGACCCGTCTCTTTTCCGCCGTCCTCCCCCAAAGCTGCCTTTGGGGGGACCCCCAGGGGGCGACCCCGCACCCCCCGACCACGCCGACCGCACCTGTCCCCTGGTGCTGGAGCCCGTCCCGGGGGAGGTGGTCAGGGGCGCGGGGAACTGCCGCGACAAGCCACGCACGGGCCGCAGGCCGCCGACAACATCAGGTTGCTGGGCGCGTCCCGGGTAGTTCGGGGCGGTGCTCAGGAGGGCCGAGGCGCTGGGGGTCCCCCCAGTGCCGAAGGCATAGGGGGCGGAACCGCACGACAAGCCCACGACGGCCCGCGGTCGGAACACCTCCGGAGGAGGCACTGTCGCGGCCCGGAGGGCGCACCCCTTCACGAGGGGCGTGACCAGGGGCGCGGGCCGCGAAGAAGCGTCAGGCGCCGGGCGCTACCCGGGGCGCCACCTGGGTGAGGTGGCAGGAGACCCCCGCGTCACCGATGCGGACCGGCGGCGTCCCGCGGCAGAGCGAGGCCACGCCCGAGGACTCCGCCGCGCCGGACGCCAGTGACGGGCAGCGCGCGTGGAAGCGGCAGCCGGGTGGGACGCGCGTCGGGTCCGGGGGTTCCCCGGAGAGGACCGTCGCGGGGAGCGGGGATTCGGGGAGTACCGAGAGCAGCGCCCGCGTATAGGGGTGCCGGGGCTCGGTGAGGACCGTTTCGACCGGGCCCGCTTCCACGACGCGGCCGAGGTACATGACGGCGACCCGGTCGGCGATGTTCCACGCCAGGCCCAGGTCGTGGGTGACGACGAGTGCGGAGAGCCCCAGTTCGTCGCGGAGCCGGAGCAGCAGCGCGAGGATCTCGCCGCGTACGGAGGCGTCGAGGGAGGCCACGGGCTCGTCGGCGACGAGGAGTTCGGGCTGGAGGACGAGCGCGCCCGCGATGACGACGCGCTGCCGCTGGCCGCCGGAGAGTTCGTACGGGTAGCGGAGGAAGAAGCGGTCGGGCGGCCGGAGCCCGGCGAGGGAGAGCGCGCGGGCGACGGCGGCGCGTTCGTCGCCGGGTGTCCCGTGCACCCGCAGGCCCTCGGCGACGGCGTCGTAGACGGTGTGCCGGGGGTTGAGGGAGCCGGTGGGGTCCTGGAGGACGAGCTGGGCGCGGCGGCGGTACGCCTTGAGGGCGCGGGCGGTGTATTCCAGGGGCCGTCCGGCGAAGGCGACCCGGCCGGAGGTGGGGGTGACCAGTCCGAGGAGGGTTCTGGCGAGGGTGGTCTTGCCGCAGCCGGACTCGCCGACGAGGGCGACGATCTCGCCTCGGCCGACGGTGAGGTCGACTCCGTCGACGGCGCGCGCCGGGGGTCGGCCGCGGCGTCCCGGGAAGGTGACGTGGATGTCCTCGGCGCCGAGCAGCGGGCCCGTCGTGGTGGTCACCGCGACCCCTCTCCGGCGTGGACGCAGGCCGCGTGGTGGGCGGTGCCGACCCGGACGAGGGCGGGTTCCCGTTCGCCGCAGCGGTCGTCGGTCCTGGGGCAGCGCGGCCGGAACGTGCAGCCGCCGGGCAGCGCCGACGGGTCGGGCGGGTCGCCGGGCAGTCCCCGGGGCGCGCGCCGGGACGCGGGGTCGCCGACTCGGGGGAACGCCGAGGCGAGGGCCCGGCCGTAGGGGTGGTGTGCGGCGGTGTGGACCGCCCGGGCCGGGCCCTCCTCGACGATCCGGCCCGCGTACATCACCGCCAGCCGGTCGCAGGTCTCGGCGAGTACCGCCAGATCGTGGCTGATCATCAGCAGTCCGATGTCCTGGTCGGCGACGAGCCGTCCGATCAGCCGGAGGATCTGTGCCTGGATCATCACATCGAGGGCCGTGGTGGGTTCGTCGGCGATGATCAGCCGGGGGTCGCAGGCGAGGGCCATGGCGATCATCACCCGCTGGCGCTGGCCGCCGGAGAGTTCATGCGGATAGGCGTCGGCGCGGTCGGGGGGCAGGCCGACCTGGTGGAGGAGTTCGGTGACCCGTTCCCGGGCCCGGGCGGGGGGAGCCGAGCGGTGCAGCAGGATCGGTTCGGCGATCTGGTCGCCGATCCGGTGGACCGCGTTGAGGGAGTGCATCGCGCCCTGGAAGACGATGGACGCGCCCGCCCAGCGGACGGCCCGCAGCCGCCCCCAGCGCATGGTGAGGACGTCCTCGCCCGCGAACCGGATCTCGCCGCCGACGGAGGCGCCCGGCGGCAGCAGCCGCAGCAGCGCCATGGCGAGGGTGGACTTGCCGCAGCCGGATTCCCCGGCGATGCCGAGTTTCCGTCCGGCGGGCAGTTCGAGGTCGACGCCCCGGACGGCGGGTACGGCGCCGGGCCCGGAGCCGTAGGCGACCCGTAGGTCCCGGACGCTCAGCAGTGGTTCCGTGGTCATCAGCGGGCCCCCAGCTTCGGGTTGAGGACGGATTCCACGGCCCGGCCGCAGAGGGTGAAGGCGAGGGCGACGGCGGCGATCGCCAGTCCGGGCGGGGCGAGGTACCACCAGTGGCCGGAGGAGACGGCGCCCGCCTCCCGGGCGTCCTGGAGCATGCCGCCCCAGGACACCACGGTCGGATCGCCGAGGCCGAGGAAGGCGAGGGTGGCCTCGGTGAGGATGGCGGCGGAGATCCCGAGCGTCGTCTGGGCCAGGACCAGCGGCATCACATTGGGCAGGACGTGCCGGTTCATGATGTGGCCGTGGCCGCCGCCGAGGGCCCGGGCGCGTTCGATGTAGGGCCGGGACTCGACGGCGATGGTCTGGGCCCGGACCAGCCGGGCCGTGGTGGGCCAGCTGGTGACACCGATCGCCACCACCACCGTCCAGACGCCGCGTGACATCACCGTGGCCAGCACGATCGCCAGGACCAGGGTCGGCATCACCAGGAACCAGTCCGTGACCCGCATCAGGGCCGTTGCGAACCAGCCGCCGTAGTGCCCGGCGATCACACCGACGAGGGTGCCGATGGCGACCGAGAGCGCCGCCGCCAGCAGTCCGACGAGGAGGGAGATCCGCGCACCCCAGACCAGCAGGCCCAGCAGATCGCGGCCGAACTGGTCGGTACCGAGCGGGAACGCGGCGCTCGGCGGCTCCAGCGGCCCGCCGGACGCCCGGGTGACGCTCTGGACGTCGTCGCCGACCAGCAGCGGCGCCGCCAGGGCGACCAGCGCGATCACGGTGAGCGCCGCCAGGCCGAGCAGCCCGGCGCGGTGCGTACGGTACGCCCGCCAGAAGCGGACGGCCGACGCCCGGCGGCGGGCGCGGGCGAGGGACGCCGGGGCGCTCATCGCGCCACCCGGGGGTCGAGGAACGGATAGACCAGATCGGCCAGCAGGTTCATCACGATCATCGCCCCCGCGAACACCACGAAGAGTCCTTGTACGAGCGGCAGGTCCGGCACGCTCAGCGCCTGGTAGAAGAGCCCGCCGAGGCCCGGCCAGGAGAACACCGTCTCCACCAGGATGGAACCGGCCGCCACCTGCCCCAGATTGATGAAGACCATGGTCACGGTCGGCAGCAGGGCGTTCGGTACGGCGTGCCTGCGGCGTACCACCGCGTCCCGCAGCCCCTTGGCGCGGGCCGTGGTCAGATAGTCGCCGCCCATCTCGTCCAGCAGCGACGACCGCATCACCAGCAGGGTCTGGGCGTAGCCCACGGCGACCAGGGTCAGTACCGGCAGCACCATATGGTGGCCGATGTCGAGGGCCCGGGCGAAGCCGGTCGTATCACCGGACTCCATCCCGCCGGTGGGGAACAGCCCGGGGACCGGGCCCACCCCGACCGCGAGCACCACGATCAGCAGCAGCCCCAGCCAGAACGACGGCACCGACCAGAGGGTCAGCGCCACCCCGGTGTTCAGCCGGTCGCCGAGTCCGCCGTGCCGCCAGGCCGCACGGGTGCCCAGCCAGAGCCCGAGCGCCGAGTAGAGCACCACGGCCACCCCGGTGAGCAGCAGGGTCGCTGGCAGCTTCTCGGCGATCAGCTCCCCGACCGGGGCCCGGAACTGGTACGACATCCCCAGATCGCCGGTGAGCGCGCCCGCGCAGTACTCCGTGAACTGCCGCCACATCGGCTGGTCGAGACCGAACTGGCGGCGGAGTGTCGCGAGCTGCTCCGCCGAGGTCGGGGTGCCGTGCGTCATCGCCTTCACCGGATCGCCGGGGACGATCCGGAACAGGAAGAAGCTGGTGACCAGGACCGCGAGCAGGGAGAACGCGGCCCCGGCCAGCCGGGACGCCAGATAGGGCAGATAGCCGCGGGCCCGGCCGCGCAGCCGGGCGCCGCGCCCGGCCGCGGCCGTCTTCTCGGGGCCGGTGTCCGTGCCGGGCGCGCCGAGGGCGACGGCCGCGGCGGGCGGGGGAGTGGGTGTGGTCGAGGGAGAGGTCATCGGCTACTCACGGTCCTCCACGGTCGCGCGGCGCCGCAGTACGACGAGGATCGCGAGGACCGTCGCGGGTACCAGTGCCGCGCCGAGGGCGAGCAGTATCGTTCGGGCGCCGGTGCCGTCCGGCGTACCGTCACCGGCCCCGGCGGCCGGTACGGCGGACCACCAGCTCCAGTAGCCGTCCTGGCCCCAGATGTTGCCCGCGGCCCCGGGCATCGTCGTGATGGACGCGATCTGGTCGGTGCGGTAGGCCTCGACCGCGTTCGGATAGGCGAGGACGTTCATATAGCCGGTGTCGTACAGCCGGGACTGGAGCCGTTTCACCAGCCCGGCCCGGACGGCCGGGTCGTATTCGGCCGACTGGGCGGCGTACAGCTCGTCGTACCGCCGGTCGCAGATGAAGTTGTCGGTGGAACCGGTGTCCCGGGGGGTGGCGGGCAGTGCGGCGCAGGTATGGATGGCGAGGGCGAAGTCGGGGTCCGGATTGACCGACCAGCCGTCGAACGCCAGGTCGTAGTCGCCCTTGAGCCAGGGGTCGGAGACATTGTCGAGACAGTCGACCCGCAGTCCGATGCCCAGCTCGCCCCACCACTCCCGCAGATACTTGCCGATGGCCCGGTCGTGGGCGTCGACGGCATGGCAGAGGAGCCGGAAGTCGAGCGGGCGGCCGTCCTTCCCGGCCCGCCGTCCGTCGGCCTTGCGCCGGTATCCGGCCCGGTCGAGCAGGGCGGCGGCGCGGGCGGGGTCGTAGCCGATCCGCTGCCCGGCGGCCGGTTTCCAGAAGTACGCGGCATAGCGGGGCGGGATGTAGCCGTCGCCCTCCACGGCGTGCCCCTGGAACACCTTCTCCACCAGGGTCCGCCGGTCCACCGCGTGGAACAGGGCCTTGCGGACCGCCGGGTCCAGCAGCGCCGGATGCCCGCTGCCGAAGGTCTTCCCGTCGCGGGAACGGGCCCCGGGGTTGGTCGCCAGGGCGAGGAAGCGGCGCCCCGGGGCGTCGTTCACCCGGATGGAACGCTCGCCCGCCAGCGCCTTCGCCTGAGCGGGCGTCAGCCCCTGGACGAAGGAGACCTCGCCCTTGCGGAGCGCGGCCACGGCCGCGTCGCCGTCCTTGTAGTACTTCAGCAGCAGTTCGTCGAATTCCGGGGCGCCCCGCCAGAACGACGGATTGGCCCTGAGCCGCAGATACTGGTCGATCTTGAAGTCGGTGATCACGAACGGCCCGCTGCCGACGACCGGGAACCGCTTGTCGTTGTTGAAGGTGGAGAAGTCGCCGACCTTCTCCCAGATATGCCGGGGGACGATCGGGATATCCAGGGCGACCATGGTGGCCTGCGGCTTCTTCAGCCGTACCACCAGGGTGCGGTCGTCGGGCGCGGTCACCTGCCGGAAGTTGGCGGTGAAGCTGCCGGAGGCGGTCGCCGCGTTCTCGTCGGTGAGGATCTTGTCGAACGTCCAGGCCGCGTCATGGGCGGTCAGCGCCCGGCCGTCGGACCAGCGGGCGTTCCGCCGGATGGTGTACGTCCAGGTCAGCTTGTCCGGCGAGGAGCGCCACGAGGTGGCGAGACCGGGGATCGGGCGGC
This sequence comes from Streptomyces sp. NPDC006798, assembly GCF_040635975.1. NCBI lineage: Bacteria > Bacillati > Actinomycetota > Actinomycetes > Kitasatosporales > Streptomycetaceae > Streptomyces > Streptomyces sp. NPDC006798. Next base: position 35,755 of record NZ_JBEYIS010000051.1, on the reverse strand, counting down.
CGTCCGTGACGTCGTAGTTCGTCAGATACTCGTAGGCCAGACGGTGGACCGTGGTGGAGACGAGCCGCTGGGCGCGGAACGGGCTGAGCGAGTCGACGCTCTGCGAGACCGCGATCGTCAGCACCTTCCGGCCGCCGCCTCCGTCGTTTCCGGCGCCGTCCCGGCCGTCGTCGGCGGCGGCGGCCGGGAGCGGGGGGAGGACGAGCAGCGCACCGGCCGCGGCGGCGGTGAGCAGCCGTCCCGCACCGGTCGCGCGGGGCCGGGACGGCGGCGGGCCCCCGCCCGCCGCGGCCGGGACCCGGGCCGGGTCGCAGGGGTGGGCCGGAGGGACCGATGAGGACGACGGGACCTGGGGGACCATGGCGGTGACCTCGCGTCGGCTGGGGCGGGATCGCGGACGGGCCGAGCCGGGGATCTGCGGGCGATCCGGTCCGGCGCTGGTACATACCCCGTAGACGGCCCGGCGTACCCCCGCTGGGCTGCGGCGATACCCCGAGGGCCCGGATCGCTTCGGCGATCCGGGCCCTCATTGGTCCACTCCTCTGCCGCCCTACTGCTGAGGGGCCGGCGGTGGCTGCTGCGGCCAGCCGGCGGGCGGCACCGCGCCCTGGGATTCGGCCTGATCCGCCTCGGCGGGCGGTCCCTGCAGGGGCGGAACGGGCGGATACCCCTGGGCCTGCGGCGGCTGCTGAGCCTGCGGAGGCTGCTGGGGCCAGCCGGTCTGCTGCGCCGGGGGAGCGGTGGGCTGCCCCTGCGGCGGATAGGGCTGCTGGGGCGGGAGCTGTCCCCCGTACGGGTGCGGTACGCCGCCCTGCGGATACGGCTGACCGGGTGTCGGCTGCCCCGGGATCTGCTGGCCCGGAATCTGCGGTACGGGCCCGCCCGCGGACTGCTGCGGCGGATACGGCTGCCCCTGCTGGGGCGGTCCGGCCGGGGGATACCCGCCGGGTCCCGGCTGACCCGGCTGCCCCGACGGTCCCGGCACGCCGGGCTGTCCGTAGCCGGGCTGGCCCGGCATCGGGGGCGCCATGGTCGGCGGCGGATTGCCGTTCGCCGTCCACAGCCCCTGCTGCTGCTGGGCGCGGGAGAAGTCCTCGGCGATCAGTGCCGACAGATTGAAGTACGCCTCCCGGGTCTTCGGCCGCATCATGTCGAGGTCGACCTCGGCGCCCGCCGCCAGATGCTCGTCGAACGGCACCACGACCACCCCGCGGCAGCGCGTCTCGAAATGCGCCACGATGTCCTCGACCTTGATCATCTTCCCGGTCTCCCGGACCCCGGAGATCACGGTCACGGACCGCTGCACCAGCTCCGCGTAGCCGTGCGCCGAGAGCCAGTCCAGGGTCGTACTGGCGCTGCTGGCGCCGTCGACGGAGGGCGTCGAGATGATGATCAGCTGATCGGCGAGGTCCAGCACCCCGCGCATCGCGCTGTACAGCAGACCGGTCCCGGAGTCGGTGAGGATGATCGGGTACTGACGGCCCAGCACCTCGATGGCCCGCCGGTAGTCCTCGTCGTTGAAGGTCGTGGAGACCGCCGGGTCCACGTCATTGGCGATGATCTCCAGACCGGACGGCGCCTGGGAGGTGAACCGGCGGATATCCATGTACGAGTGGAGATACGGGATCGCCTGCACCAGGTCGCGGATGGTCGCCCCGGTCTCCCGCCGCACCCGGCGGCCGAGCGTCCCCGCGTCCGGGTTGGCGTCGATGGCCAGGATCTTGTCCTGCCGCTCGGTCGCCAGCGTCGAACCGAGCGCCGTGGTCGTGGTGGTCTTGCCGACACCGCCCTTGAGGCTGATGACCGCGATCCGGTAGCACGACAGCACGGGCGTACGGATCAGCTCCAGCTTCCGCTGCCGCTCGGCCTCCTCCTTGCGCCCGCCCAGCTTGAACCGGGACGCGGCGCCCGGGTTCCGGCTCGACTTGGCCTTCTGCTTGTTGTTCCGCAGCAGCCGGTCGGACGACAGTTCGACCGCCGCCGTGTAGCCCAGCGGCGCGCCCGGCACGGAACGCTCGCGCTGGTCGTGGGTGACGGCCGTCGGCCAGCCGCCCCCGGCCCGGGGGTCGGCGGGCGGCTGCCCGGCACCCTGGGCGGGACCCTGATCCTGCGCCTGCGGCGGCTGCGCCTGGTGCTGCGGCGGTCCGGGCTGCGCCGGGTGCGGGAAGCCGTACCCCGGCTCGTGCGCGGCGGGCGGCAGCGGCGCCGACGGAGCGGTGTGCGGCGGCGGGAAACCGTAGCCCCGCGCGGGACCCGGGTCCTGCGCCTGCGGCGACGGCTGATGGTCCGGCAGCGGTTGTGACTGCGGCTGCGCGGGCACGACCGGCGGGACCGCGGGCGGCGTCTGCGGCTGCGGGAATCCGTACCCCGTGCCCTGCTGCTGCGGAAGCGGCTGTGCCTGTGCCTGTACCGGCGGCTGCGGTTGCGCGGGCGGGCCGGGCCGGGGCGGCGTCGCCGGGTGCGGATAGGCGTAGCCGGACTGCTGCGGTACGGGCGGCAGGGGCGGGGCGCCGTGCGGGGGCGCCGACGGCGGCGGGGCGGACTGGTCGGCGGTCTGCGGGGAGACCGGCCACTGCGGCTCCGACGCCTCGGCGGGCTGGAACGCGGGTGGCAGCGGCGGCAGCGTGCCGCCCTGCGGCGGGCCCGGCGTCCACGGCTGCGCGGGCGCGGGCGGCACCGCGTCCGGCCGGGCGTCCCACGGCACTTCGGCGGCGGGCGGCGCGTCGGGTACGTGCGGAGCGACGGGTGCGGCAGTTGTGTGCACGGGGGCGGCCTCGGGCTCGAAGGCCATGGGCGGCACGGCCGGTGGCACCGTGTCGCGGGGCTCGTCGGCCGCCCCGTCGAAGGTGTCCGAGACCTCGGGGCCGGCCGCCCGGCTCTCCTCGGTCTCGCCGGGGGAGTCCTGGAGTTCCGGTACGGCGCCGGCGTCCGCCGACCCGTCCGAGGACCCGTCCGTCGCGGAACCGTCGGCAGGTGCGGCCGGTGCGGCCGGTGCGTCGATGGGGGTGGCCGGGCTCTCCTCCGTACCACCGGATCCGCCGAGGACGGCGTCGCCCGCCGGTTCTTCCTCCTCGGCGGCGCGCTCCGCCGCGGCAGCGGCGGCGGCGGCCGCGTCCCGCTCCGCGATCTCCCGCTTCAGGGCCGCGGGCGAGAAGCGCATCGTGGCGCCGCTCTCCACATCGCCGCCGCCGAACGGCTCGGCCGCCGCCGGCGGGGCGGCCGGAGCCGTACCACCGTGGCTGTGACCGTAATCGTCGACGGCGGGAGCGGCGGGAGCGGCGGGAGCGGCTTCCGGGCCGGGGACGGGCGGCGGGAGCGGCGCGGCACCCTGCGCCGCCGCCGGGTCGTAGCCGTACGCGGGCGGCGCCGGGGGCGTTTCGGGGCCGGGCGCGGGCTGGTGCCAGCCCTGCTGGGCCGGATAGCCGCCGTCCGCGGGCGGGCCGGGTACCGCCACGGGCGCGCTGTCCGGCGGCGGGGGCGGCGGAGGCGTGGCACCACCCGAGGTGTCGCCCGGCGTGTTCTGCGTGTACCAGGCGGGCGGGGTGTAGTCGATGGTGAACTCACCCGTCATCTCGGCGGGATCCGCGTCGGACTCGTCGGCGGGAAGGTCCCAGCCCCCGCGGATCCCGTCCCGATCGCTGTTCACTCTGCCTCCTGGTGTGGTCGAGCACCGATGGGTCCCGGTGCGATGGGCGACCGCCGTCTGCCGATCGGCCCGCCGGTACCGTCACTCGGCGACGGGGTGCTCGTGGGTACGGTCCGCCGCTGTCCTCCACCCTAAACGCCAGGGACGACAGCCCGGCAGCCCCGGCGCCGCCACCGGCCCGCGGCCCGGGCCCCGGTATGCCCCGGGGCCCGTCCGGCGCTGCGGCGAGAAGGACGAAACGGTACGGAACGCCTCCAGGAGGCGCTTCGGCGCCCGGGTGAACTCCCGGTGAACGGTGCCCGGTCCACCGGCGGGCATCGGCGAGCGGTGCCGTACACCGGTGTCACTGAGGACGGCGCGCGCCCCGGGCGCACGGCTCGCACGCCGGGCTCGCGGGGCGCCGACGGCCGTCAGGTGAGGTCGAACTCCCCGTCCCGGGCGCCCAGGACGAACGCCTCCCACTCCGCCGCCGTGTACCGCAGCACCGTGTCCGGATCCAGCGACGAGCGCATCGCCACCCCGCCGCCCGGCAGATGGGCGATCTCGACCCGCTCCTCGTCGGCCTCGGTGCCGGGCGCGCTCAACCACTCGACGTCCGAGATGTCGAGCGCGTACAGCTCGTCCTTCTCCTGCGCGCTGCCCATGGGCCACGCTCCCCTTCGTTCGTGCGCGTTCCGTCCCGCACCGGGACGGCCGGACCGTGCGAAGGCCGCCGGTCCGTGCAACTGAAGGGATTTTAGGCTCAACGGGACCTGGTTCCGGGAGCTGTTCCCCGGAAGATCCCCGACACCCGCGACCCGGCTCCACGCCGCCCGACCACCCGGCGAACGGATGTGCGGCGCCGGTGCCCGGTCCGTACGCGTGGGCGGTCCTCCACGCGTACGGACCGGTATGCCTCCGGACCCGTACATCCTCCGGAGCCGTACCGCCGTGCCGTGCAAACCGGACCTGCGGTCCCGCGGGCCTCCACGGCCCCGCGCCCCGCGACGGCCCGGCCCGGCCCGGCCCGGGTCAGTCCATCCGCCGGGCCGTGCCCAGCAGTCCCGTCTCCGCGTCCGTACCGCTGGTCATCACCCAGTTCCGCTCGCGGCCCGCGCACCAGAGCGTCACCCCGTCCGCCAGCGTCGGCAGCGCGCCGCTCTCCGCCTCCGCGAGACCGAGGATCCGGCCGATCTGCGCCGCCTCCTGCGGAGAGACCCGCTGGACGCCGACCAGGGTCGCCGCCCGGAGCAGCCGGGGCGCCACCGGACTCAGATACGGCAGCAGGGTCAGTACCGACTGCCAGGGCGCCGAGACCACCCGGCCGCGCGGCGGCCGCATCCCGCAGTCCCGGATCACCACGACCGGACTGCCGACCGTCGCGCCCATCGGCGGAACCCGGCCCACCTCGTGCAGCGTGATGCAGTCGAGACCCGCGCCCGCCGCCTGGGCGAGCGTCGTCCACGCCTGCGGACGCCCGGTCTCCACCGCCACCCGCGCGCCCGTCCCGGCCGCCCGCAGCGCAAGTACTTGTGCCGTCCACAACCCGCCGATCAGCAGGACGTCGTACGGAGTCGACCGGTGGAAGCCCACCATCAGCGCCCGGCCCTCGGCGTCGTCGCCGATGACCACACCGTCGTCGCCCACCGGCAGCGACAGCGCCCCCAGATCGGCGACGGGCATCGTATGACCGGGATGACGGGGCCCCGCCAGCCGCCGCGCGGAACGCGCCGGAAGCAGCCTCATCGCGCACCCCCGAGCGGCAGCGTCGCCAGCGCGCCGGGCAACTGCTCGCGGTCCAGCCGGACCAGGGACACCTTGCCGGTCCTGGCGTGCTGCTCCAAGGTGCGCCGCACCCCGATCAGCTCGGTGTCCGAACCGCCCGTGACCCGGACATGACCCGCCATCGACATCGCTCCCCGGTGCGCGCCCCGCCGGAGCGTCAGGCTGAAGGTGGTGGCGTACGCGGGCGCGGCCGTCAGCAGCGCCACCAGCTTCGGCAGCGGCGCCGCGCCCCGGCCCAGCTCGGGCCAGCGGCCCACCGCGTACGTGGTGTGCCAGCGGTCGTCGCAGCGCCACACCCGGGCGGTCTCCGAGGTCCGCCGCTGCGGTACGGCGTCCGGGCGCGACGCCCGGGCCGCCAGCCGGGGGCTCGCGCAGGCGGCGGTGGCCAGGGTGGAGTTCAGCTCCTGCTGGTCCAGGACGACGGCCGAGAACCCGGCACCCGTCGCCCGGCTCGCGATATGGTCCGCGACCCGCACCAGACAGCGCTGGGCGCCCGTCACACCGCCACCGCGGGCCTCCACGGCCTCCCGGCACAGCTCGGGGTCGAGCTTCACCGCCACCCAGGTCATCCGGAGCGCCGGGGCACCGGTCTTCTCCTGAAGAGGCGTGTACGACAGCCTGGCCACCGACCGCTCCGGCAGATGAGGCGCGGGAGCGGACCGAACCTGCTGCACCAGCTGCACCGAGTCGACGACGATGTCGTCCACCTCCAGCGCGCCGCCCAGCAGGGAGAGCGGCAGGGCACGGGCGCCGAACGCCGGGCGCAGCGCGGCGCCGCTCGCCTCGATCCGTACCACCGCCGTCAGGAAGGAGCCGTCACCGAGCATGCCGACCGTACGGCGGTTCTTGTCGACATAAGGACTGGGGCGGAGTCCGGGGACGCCCTCGACGACCGGGGCCAGTGAAGGATCCGTGTCGGCCGGGGCCGGAGCCGATGCCCTGCGGCGCGAGCGCAGCGCCAGCGCCGTGGTCGTCCAGTCCTGGGCCGACTGGCCCCTGCGGCGCAGAAAGGCGAGGACGACGAGGACCGCGGCCACCGCGGCGGCGGGCACGAGCCACAACTTGCCCGCGACCGCCCCGACGGCGGCGATCACCAGCGCGATCTCCACCAGGGCGAGCTGCCGCAGCTGCAACGGGCCGAGCCGGCTCGTCCGGGAGAGCGGACGGAGGGTCGTCGTGGCGGGCGGGGCGGCCGGGCCCGGACGGGATATGCCGCCGTCCGCCCCTGAACGCGGCCCGCGGCCCCGTGAACCGCCGCGCCCACGGTCGTTGCGCGCGCCCCCCGCACGTCGTCCGGGCGTCCGCCCATTTCGCGCGCGCGTCGCCGTAGCCATCGCCGCGATGCCCCCTCGTGTCCGTAATTCCCAAATTCCGGTGGACGTTGACAGGGCGATCACCCTACCTGAGCGGTAAGTCACGAGCCCCAGCAGGCATAGTAGGGGCCGTACGACGGCGGGCCGATTCGGAGAACGACGGTGAAGCACGGCCCGGTCGCCAAGCGGGGAGAGGGACAAGCGGACAGATGGCATCACGTCGGGACGAACTCAACGCCTACACCTTCGCCAAGCGACGGTTGATCGCGCAGTTCCTCCAGCCCAATACGACGGGATCGGAGGAAGGCGCGCCCAAGCCGCTGCGCGCGGTCGTCCCCGGCGCCATCATCGGTGTGGTGATTCTCGCCGGATTCGGTGCGTGGGGGATGTTCAAACCGGTGGCACCCAAAGGGTGGGACAAGCCGCGCGAGAACGTGATCATCGCCAGCAAGTCCACCACGCGATATGTGGTGGTGGAAACCGACGGGAAGAAGCAGCTTCATCCCGTTCTCAACATGGCCTCCGCGAAACTCTTGCTGAATCTCGACAAGGGCAAGGTCATCAAGGTCGACGAGTCGATACTCGACAGCGGAAAGATCCCGCACGGCGCCACCCTCGGAATTCCCTACGCGCCGGACCGGCTGCCGAAGGCGAAGGACGCGGGCAAGGCGAAGCGCTGGGCCGTCTGCGAGCGGCCGGGTCCGGGTGGCCGGGCCATCCACAAGGCCGCGTTCATCTTCGCCGACCGCGAGAAGGGCAAGGTCGACGGCGACCACCGGCTGGCGGGCGGCGAGCTGCTGTACGTCGAGTCGGACAAGGTCCGCTATGTCGTGGACGCGAGCGGTACCGCGTACCCCGTCGAGGAGAACGAGACCCTGCTGCGCGTGGTCGTCGGCCGGGACTCGGAACCCCAGCGGGTCTCCAAGCAGTGGCTGGCCACCCTCAAGAAGGGCCATCGGATCACCTTCCCCGAACTGCCCGAGACGGTCGGCGAGGACGCGGGCGTCACCGGCAGCCTCGAACCCGACGCCAACCGGGTCGGTATGGTCCTCAGGGCCACGGAAGGCACCGATGAGCAGCACTACGTCGTCTTGAAGGGCAGCGTCGCGCCCATCACGGACTTCGTCGCCAAGCTGCTGCTCAACAGCCCCGACGAGCGGCTGGTCGGGCTGAAGCAGGGCGGCAAGGCCACCAATGTCAGCGCCGGTGCCTTCCAGCCCGGCGAAGCTTTCGCCGGGACGAGGAAGTGGCCCGCCGAGGCGCCCGCCGCCGTCAATACGCCCCGGCTCGGCGAGGGCAGCCGCAACACCGTCTGCAATGTGCTGCGCGAGGCGTCCGCCGGAGGCGCGACGACCCTCAGCACCTGGGCCGGGACCGACTTCCCGGCCGATCTGCCGACCGGTTCGAGCACCGCCTACGTCACCCCGGGCTCCGGGCTGCTCTACCGCCAGCTCACCGGCAAGTCGGTCGGGTCCGGCTTCCTCTTCCTGGTCACCGACACCGGTCTGCGGTACGCCATGCAGTCCAACAGCGACAGCGCCACCGACGACTCCGGCATCGGAACCACCGAGGAGCAGAAGAAGGAGCAGGAGACCCAGAGCCAGCTCGCCCAGCGGCAGCTCGGCTACAAGGACGTGACCCCGGTCTGGGTCCCGGCCGAGTGGTCCGCCTTCCTGCCCACCGGCCCGAGGCTCTCGACCGGCGCGGCCAACGAGCCGCAGGGCTCATGAGGGCGGGCGGCCGGATGACACTCCCCTCCCCGGGCCGGGCCCTGACCGTCTGCGCGGCCACCGCCCTCGCCCTCGCCGCCGTACCCGTCACGGCGGGCGAGGCGACCGCCAGCGGTACCCAGTGCGAGTACCCGAGCAAGCCGTACAAGGGCCGCCCCTGGGCGCTCCAGCGCGTACTCCTCGACGAACTGTGGAAACAGTCCACGGGCAAGGGCGTCAAGGTCGCCGTCATCGACACCGGCGTCGACATCAAGCACCCCCAGCTCAGCAAGGCCGTGGACGCGAAGAACGGCCTCAACCTCCTCCCGGAGAAGAACGACAAGGGGGAGAAGATCGAACGCGGCGCCGCCAACGGCACCACGGACGAGGTCGGCCACGGCACCAAGGTCGCCGGGATCATCGCGGCCCGGCCCGCCGCCGACACCGGCTTCGTCGGCCTCGCGCCCGGCGCCACGATCATCCCCGTCAAACAGAACGACGCCGAGGGCAACGGCGACGCCGCGTCACTGACGAAGGCGATCAACGAGGCCGTCGACCGGGGCGCGGGAGTCATCAACATCTCCCAGGACACCGCCGACGCCGTCGCCCCCGCCGAGGCGCTGAAGGACGCCGTCGACCGGGCCCTGGCCGAAGGAGTCGTGGTGGTGGCGTCCGCGGGCAACGACGGCTCCGGCGGCAACATCAAAAAGACGTACCCCGCCTCGTACGAAGGCGTACTCGCGGTCGCCTCGTCCGACCGGAACAACGAGCGGGCCGCCTTCTCCCAGTCCGGCGACTTCGTCGACGTCGCCGCCCCCGGCGTCGACATGGTCACCACGGTCCCGCTCGGCGGACACTGCGCCGACAACGGCACCAGCTTCTCGGCGCCCTACGTCGCCGGACTCGCCGCCCTCGTCAAGGCCAAGCACCCCGACTGGAAGCCCCACCAGATCATCGCCCAGATCCAGCAGACCGCGGAGCGCTCCACCCCGGGCCACGACCGGCTCGTCGGCTGGGGGATCGTCGACCCCGTACGCGCCCTCACCGAGGACGAACGCCCCCTGGAGAAGCCCGTCGAGGCCGGCGGACTCGTCCGCGGCAAGGCCCCCAGCCCCGCCCGGTACGACCTGGGCGAGACCGCCCAGGAACGCAACGCCCGCCTCGCCACCTATGTCGTGATCGGCGGAGGAGTCCTGGTCGCCGTGATCTCCGGCGCCGCCGTCGCCCTCCGCGACGCCCGCCGCCGCGCGAGCCGGGTCATGGGCGGCTGACTCGGGGAGATCCCGAGGAGACCCGGCGCCCCCCGACCCCGGCCGCGCCACCCCCATGATGAGATGGTCGGGCGCGGCACCGGGGGACGTCCGGGAAGTGGTGGAACGACTAAGCCACTTGGGACTGTCATAGCCAGTCGTTAGAGTGGTAAGCGGTCTCTTTTCAAGAAGACCGGATCATCACACTGGCAATGTGGTGCAGCAGGAACAAACGGGGAGGAAAGGGCATAGTGGTCTATCCAGCCGATGGCGGGGGCGGGGGCAGGGCCAGAGGTGACTTCGAAAAGGGTTACCTGGCACTGACCACCTTCCAGAAGCGGGTGAACACCCTGCTCGCCACTTTCAACGGAAGTGCCGCGGGCAAGTCCAAGGTTTCCGAACAGACGGTCAATCGCGGTTCCCTCAGCGGACCCGGCGGAGCATTCGCCGAAGCGGACGGTCTCTTCAACCAGTACAACCGGGTCCACCAGGCCCTGATCTCCCTCTCCCGCAGCCTGGGAGACCAGATCGAGGCCCTCAACATCGCGGTCTACTCCGCCGATGTCGGTACGGACAACGTCGACGAGGAGCGCCGCGTCCGCTTCGCCCAGATCCAGGCCCGCCTCGACCAGCAGCGCGCGGCCGAACGCGAACGCGAGCGCCCGAAGACGGACGCACCGGCGAACACCAACGACAAGAGCGCCGGAACGGAATGGCGGTGACACATGACTGACAACGACAAAGAGCCGGAGCTGACCCCAGCGGAACAGCACAAGCAGGACCTGGCGCGCGTCCAGGCCCAGCTCGGCATCACCGATATCACCCGCGCCGTCACCTCCGTCTTCGGCGGCAACGGAGCCTTCGCCCGTACCGACTTCGAGGGCCACGCCCTCAACGCCATGATCGACATGGTGGAGACCGCCAACCCCGCCGACCTGGAGAACGCGGGCGACAACCTCTGGCTCGCCCGCAAGGCCCTCAGCGACGCCGCCGAGGAACTCCGCACCAACGTCGGCAAGGTCCACTGGGAAGGCCAGTCCGGCGAGGCATTCCGCGACTTCGGCAAGGCCCTCGCCGACCACGCCGACAAACTGAGCACCTTCGCGGACATCGCCGCCACCCAGATCCGCGTCGCCGGCACGGGCCTCGCCTCCGTCCGCAGCTCCATGCCGGAACGCGACAACCGCCTCATCAAGCACGACGCCAAGACGATGCCGGTCCCGGAACGCGTCGACACCAACCCGGACTACGTCGCCGCAAAGAAGGCCGAACAGAACCGCCAGGAGGCCATCAATCAGATGAACCGCCTGGCCTCCTTCTACGCGGTCTCGGAACAGGCCCTGGCGGGGCAGGAGGCGCCGAAGTTCGACAGGGTGCTGAAGGCGGATGTGCCGCCTCCGATCGGCAGGCGAACGGAACCGCCGACCCGACAGAGGTCGGTCGGTACTATCTCCGGCACTCCCGAGACTTCATCAGTCTCCGATCGGCGCTCGGAAGCCGTTGTCAATGGTGAGCGCCCTCGGTCCGAAGTCCCCGGGGCGCCTCCGTCGAGCCCACCTGGCCGGGGCCCGTCCATGGAACTCGACAGCGTCGCACCCCCTGCGGCGCCGCCCATGAACCCCAACTCGGCGCCGCCTCCCACCATCACCCCTGGGCCGGGCGGAGTCCCTCCGGTCGTCCAGACCCCGCCCATGGGCCCCCCGGTGGTTGCTACGCCGCCCAACACCTTCAAGCCCGGGCCCGGGGGATCGCCCCCGCCGGTCGTCTCCAAGTCCATCAGTGGTCCCGGCCAGGGCGGCCAGAACCATGTGACTTCGCGTGGCGCGCAGGGTCAGCCGTACGGGCCCGGACGCCAGCCCGTGATCGGCGGTGCGCCGCCGTCGTCGACCGGTGTTTCGAACCCTGTCGGACGACCCACCGGACCGATGGGGTCGGGGGGACAGCAGTCACCCATGGGACGGGCCAACCCGATGGCCACAGGTCCGGCCGCAGGCGGGCAAGGTCCGATCACGGGTCGTGGAGGGCAGCCGGCACAGCCCATGGCCGGACGCCCGAATACGCCGTCCGCCGGATCTCGGGCGGGCCGTGACGGAATCGTCGGCGGTACACCTCAGCGCGCGGCCGGAGGGACCAACGCGTCTCGGATCCCTCGTGGGACCATCGTGGGCGCGGACGGGCCCTCCAGCGCCCGACCGGTGACCCGGCCGCAGCCGGGTGTGATCGGTGGCGGGGCACAGAGCGTCAACGGTGTCGTCGGGGCACCTCGTTCGGGGAGTATCGCAGGCTCCCGTGGGAGCCGGGGGAACTTCACCACCGGAGGAGCAGGCTTGGTGGGCGGCCGTGCCGGCCGCACGCCCTCGGACAGAGAAGAAGAGCGGTCCGAGTCGACTCGCCCCGACTATCTGACGGAAGACGAAGAGACGTGGACGGCGCAACGGCGCAATGCCGGGCCGCCGGTAATCGACTAGGTACTGGGAAGGTTCGGAAGCCACGATGACGGCACGAATGATCCAGACGCAGAAGCGCAGTGCACCTCGCGTTCTTCGGCGAGGTGCGGTGTGCGCGCTGGCCGCGATCTGTGTCTGGGCTGGTGGTGTCCCCGGTGCGATCTCAACGGCTGCAGCCGCCCCGGGACCTGCTGACCAGTGGTACCTCGATGCCATGCAGGCCAGAGAGCTATGGAAGGTCAGCACTGGGAAGGGCATCAAGATTGCTGTCATTGATACCGGTGTGAACCCTGCTACGCCTTCCCTGAAGGGCCAGGTCCTTGAAGGGAAGGACTTTACGGAAACCCCTGGAGAGGCTACCGACGACTACACAGGTCACGGCACCAGTATGGCCGAACTTATCGCGGGAACCGGTGCTGGTGGCGGGCTGCGAGGTTTGGCCCCCGGTGTGAAGATCGTCCCGATGCGCGTGTCGGATACCGAGCTTCAGAATAAGCAGAAGGTGAATGCTCAGGACGTTCCTGATGCTATCCGGGCTGCCGCAGATAGCGACGTGCATATCATCAGCATGTCCATGGGATCCGAGTTCTCGAACATGGATACGCGCGCTGCAGTGGAGTACGCTTGGAGTCAAGGCAAGTTGTTCTTTGCTTCGGCAGGAAACAATGCTCAGCGAGGTAACAAGCCCGAGTATCCGGCAGCTTATCCAGACGTGATCGGTGTCGCCTCTGCGGACCGTAAGGGAACGGTGGCCGAATACTCTCAACATGGCGACAATGTTGACCTCGCGTCGCCGGGAAATGATATTCCGGCATGGTGTGACGCTAATTTCAAGTCCTATTGCGATAGTGGCGGCACCAGCTCCGCCACGGCTATCGCCGCAGCCACTGCAGCTTTGGTGTGGTCAGCCAACCCCGATTGGACCGGAAACCAGGTCCTTCGTGCGCTGATCGACACCGCTGGGCGCAGCTGGGCAAAGGGGACCCGAAGTAACTATCTGGGCCACGGCCTGATCAGGCCGGGGCAGATCCTTCTGGACAAAAAGGGCGACCCCGGCGCGCCGGACATCAGCCCTCTCACCAACCTCAAGACAGGCGTCAAGGCTTCCGCCTCTCCGTCTTCTGCACCAGCCTCGTCACAAGCGCCCAAGAGCGATTCCGCAGGCGAAGCCGCCGTGGCAGGCTCCAGCAAGACCAGCGAGAAGGACGACAGCAACACCGGTCTCATCATCGGAGGCGCCGTGGCTGTGGTCGTTGTCGCCGGGGGTGCCTTCTTCTTCCTGCGACGGCGCGCCGCCTGAGCGCGGCCCCTCGCACACAAGCCACTACGCACAACCCCAGAGAAACAACAGGGAAAGGAAGACCGGGATATGTCAGCAGTCCAGAAGGTCGGCGATCAGAGTCTCAAGGATTTCCAGGACGAGATCTCTCGGCAGTTCGAGGACGTCAAGGGGCAGCTGCAGAACCTGCAGGGCGTCATCGACAGCCTGGAGGGTTCCTGGAAGGGAATCGGCGCCGGCGCCTTCGACGTCAAGCAGGCCGAGATCAACCAGGGCATGGTGCGCATCGCCAAGCTGATGCTCAACTTCCAGGAAGCGATCCAGGTCACCCGCACCACCGCCGGTAACACCGAAGACGAGGTCCGTGCCGCGCTTCAGGGCGTCGACGTGACCGCGGGCTTCTCGGGCGACGCCGGCGCGACCCGCGCCGCGACCTCGAACATCGCCGGCTACTGATACGCGCCGCGACCCGGCGCACCACAACAGAACCAATTTTCAGAATGGCAGTTGGAGGACGACTCATGGCACAGGGCAACGACGGCCTCATGCTCGTCACGTACGCGTCGCTGGACCAGGCGGCGAGCACGATCGAGAAGCAGGCGCAGCGTCTGGACCAGACGCTCGAAGACCTTCAGAACAAGATCCGCAGCGTCTCCTCCACCTTCGAGGGTGAGGCCAAGACGGCTGCCGACGCGGCCCACAAGAAGTGGGACACCGAGACGCGTCAGATCCACAACGCGCTGAAGGGCATCGCCCGCGCGGTCCGCGAGGCGGGCCCGGCGTACTCGGCGGGCGACAAGAAGGCGGCGGGCTACTTCTAAGCCGTAGCCAGCGGGACATCGGGGTGGGCATGCGCGGGAGATGCCCACCCCGATGGCGTTATGGCCTTCTCATTTCAGCTTGCCGTCCGTCGGCAGAGCGTTGATTCACCGACGGATTTCTGATAAGCGAGAAGAAGTGCTTTCACGTCCTCCTTTGCCCTTTCTTTGCCATCTCGTACGGCGATGGATACATAGAGTTGCAGATTCTTTCGGTGTTCGAGCTTCGGATTGGCGCATTCCACTGCGCCGACGCCTCCGAGACTCGAATACTCCAATTTTGAAGCTCCCTGAAGACTTTGAGTGAACCGGGGCTCCCAGTGATATTTCGCGACTTCGATGGTTGTCTCGTTCTTTTTGGCCCAGTCGATGCGACTGGAGAGGATGTATTCGTCATCGACGTCGAGCGAGCACCGCACGTAAGAGTCGGACATGCCTTGCGCTTTGCGTACGGTGAGTTCATCTCCGGGGGGCAGTAGCAGCTCCAGCGCCTGCTGCGAGATCGGAGTTCCGCAGAGTTCAGATGGCACGGTGTATGCCTTTGTCTTCTTCTCTTCGGAGCTGCATCCGGAAGTCGTTAGTGTGAGTGTGGCTATGGCTGCCACTGAAGCTGTTAAATGTTTGATTCTCATGATTCCGTCAGTCTGTTTATATTGTTCAGTGTCATGATCAAGAGACTTCGGTGGTCAAATCTTTGGCCATTCTCCCGGTGTTGCTATCGGCGTCGTTGAAGCCGTTCTTCGTGCCTTTGTCAACCCAGTCCGCGACCTGGTGCTGATAATCTGTTCTGTGCATCTCCGCCGCTTTTTCGGCGGCCAGTTGCGAACGCGCGAGACTCTCGTCCTGGCTGTACTCCCAAATGCCTGCAGAGTGCTTGGCGGCGTCCTGCAACGAATTGGTCTCCGCCTGCTGGAAGATGTGCTCCAGTACCAGGCTGCTCACCGTCCCCGCCGTTCCTCCGGCCAGTGCCCCTCCCAGAGGGGTGGCGATGAAGCTGACGCCGACGCCGACACCCAGGCCGATCGCGCCCGACCAGGCGTTCTTCTGCTGGGCCACCGAGTTCTGGAAGTCCTGCACTTCCTTACCGGCGGGTCCGAGGATCGCTTCCTGCTGGCCGATGGCCAGGACACCGTCGACCTCCGCGGACCTGCGCGAGATGGCTTCCACGATGTCCTCGGGCGGATGCGGGTAGCGCAGTTCCTCGGGCAGGTTCGGGTCGAGGTGGTAGGCCATCAGGGAGCCCATGTAATTGGCTTGGCCGACCTGGACGGCCGCATTTGCTTCGGGGGACTGCCCCACCGTCACCAGGAAGCGTGTGACGTCCACATGGGACAGTTCGGCCGCTTGGCCCGCGATCGGGAACAGCTTGTCGGTGTTCCCGAAGCTGTCGTTGGACGCTGCCCGGCTGATGTCCGGCAGATACTCCGACGCGATCTGGCCGAAGCTGTCCGCCATCTGCATATGATCGGTCAGCCGCTTCGGGTCATTGCTGATCGATTGGACGAGCTTCTCCAACAGCGCCGCTTGCTCCTCCGTATGCGGAGGGGTGTCCACGGTCGGCATCTCGCCCGCCGGGTGGCCCGTGGTCGCGGCCTCCAGGGCCTGGGCCAGGAAGTCGCGGCCCGCGGGGCTGTCCTTGCCCGAGTGGTCCATGGGCCAGCGGCGCTCTTCGAAGAGGTAGTCGAAGTTGCTGAGTTCGGCCTTCTTCTCCCCTTCCTCTTCCTTGAAATCGTGGTCGTCGGACGTGCGGACGAAGCTTTCTCCGAAGAAATCAGTCGCCGCCGCCGGGCTTCCCGAGAGGCCCTTGAGGTAGCCGATCAGGGGGTCGACGCCGGAGTCCGGTCCTGTGTAGTTGAGGACCGGGGTGACATGGGCCCGCTCGAACGCGGTCCTTCGGCCGTTGTCGCCCTGTTGCCGCTCCTCCGCCATGAGTGCGTTGCCGTACTCCGTGAGGAATCCGTCGTCGTAGTTGCCGAAGCGCATGAGGTTGCTCATCACCTGGAAGCCCAGGGGCGCGTTGATGCCGCCGCCGATCTGCCGGTCACCCAGGTCGATCATGTCGCTCTTCCACCGGGTCATCGCGGGGGTGTCGCTCTGGGACGCGGTGGCGAGGGTGAAGCTCAGATACTGCTGCAGCTCGTCGTAGTCGTCGCCATGGGCCCGCCGGACGTCTCCCGACCGGTGGTCGGTACCGAGCCCGGCCCAGAACTCGGCCACTCCCCGGGGGCCGACCGCGGTGGCGAAGCGTTCCGCGAACAGTTCGTCGTGGGCGTACCGCTTCAGCCCGGCGTTGAGATCGGCGAACTGGTCGGGGGTGAGATTCCGGGGGTTCTTGGCGATCTCCGCCAGCCGGTCGGCGGTCTCCAGGGCTTCCGTGCCCGCGTCCCGGTCGGCGTACTCGGCGTCGGAGAAGCCGAGGTCCGACTGGGCGGCCAGCGCCTTCAGGACTCGTGCCGCGCTGTCGTCGATGTCGGCGGCCTTGTTGAGCAGGGCCTGGATCTCGTCCCGGAAGGCGATCGTCTCGTCCGGGGTGCCCGCGGGTGTCCGCGCGCCGCCGCCCGCGCCCCCGCCTCCGGTCCCGCCGCCGGTCCCATCCCCGTCCCCGGGGGATTTCGTGACCGTGAACCCGCCGAACACGGTGGGGGCGACGACGATGTTCTTCGCCCGGCAGCGCTCCACCACCTCCTTGAGCTTGCTCTGGCAGGTCTTCAGCTCGGTCCGGGTGTCGCTGAGGATGTTGCGGATCGACGTGGCCTGGGTGCGGGCGTCCGCGAATTCCCCGGCGGTCTTCCCGATGAACTGACGGGACACCGTCGCGTTCAGACCGGCCCAGTTCGCCTTGTTGGCCTGGCCACGCAGCCCGGTATCGGCGTCCCGTTCGAGTTTTTCCAGGTTACGGACGACCTGGTCCCAGTCGCTGACGGCATGGTCGAGCGGGCCGAAGGCGGCGTCGTGTAACGCGGTGAAGTTCATGATGGAGAGCCTGTGTTTCGTCTTGTACGGGCGATGACGGGCGATGACGGGCGACGGGCTGAGGGGCTCGCGACCGCCCGGTGCCGGGCCGTCGAAGCGGTTCCGGCGACGGCATGCCATGGATGGTCAGCCGGCCTTCTCCCCGTCCTCCCCGCCGCCCTCCTCGTCCTTCCTCGCATAGACCGCGTTCGGCGCGCCCTTCCGGGCGTAGTCGTCGTCGAAGCCCCGGTCCAGCTCGTAGATGCTGCTCATGGACCGCCGGATCCACTCGTCGTCGTCCCGGTGGGTCTTCTGGCTGAAATCCATATGATTCGAGATGTGGGCACAGGCGTCCATCAGCGATTTGAGCTGCTTGTCCCAGCGTTCCGCGACCCGCTCCAGCGCCCCGCCCAGGGCGAAGTCCTGCGACGTCAGGCTCGTGGCGGCCTTCTCGGTGCCGGGGATCACCGCCTGGCGAGCCTCGGGCCATAACCGGTTGTAGAGCTTGTACGCGTGGTCCCCGACCGCCGCCAGATCGGTATGGGCGACCTCCAGCAGGTCTCCCGTACCGGCCCTTTGCGGTCGTTCGTCGTCGGGGAGGCCGTTGAGGCGCATCCCGGTGTCCGCGGCGGAGCCGCGCTCCGCCGCGGACGCCTTGAGCCGGTCCCATTCTTCCCATGCCATCGGGGGCTCCCTCCTGTGGAGACGCCGGATCGGCGGTACGCCCCGGGGCGCGTCGGCACGGGCCTCCGAGGGGCGTGGCGGCGTCGGCGCCCATTACAACGAGTCGCCGCTTCCGAGGCCTCGGAGAACTCGCCGCCGACCGTGAAGTCGGCCGGAGAATGGCGCAAAGCCGGACCCCCGGAAGCCCCCCGCACAAGCCGAGGGCCCGCGACCTGATCGTCGCGGGCCCTCGGTTCGAGACATCCGGCTCGGACACTCGTGTCCGGCCCCTCCGGGGTTACACCAGGTCCTCCGGCATCAGCCCCGTCTGCACCAGCGGGTTCCCCCGCTGCCGCGAGACGAAGATGCCCCGTCCCTGCGGCATCGGACGCATCCGGACCCCGCCGAGGACATCGCCTTCCTGGGGGTCGCCGGAGAGCAGTACGCCCTGGGCGCCGAGTTCCATCATCCGCTGCATGAAGGGCTCGTACGAGGCCCTGCTGGCGCCCGCCGCGCTGCGGGCGATGATGAACCGGACGCCGACGTCGCGGGCGAACGGCAACTGCTCGGTCAGCCTGCCGAGCGGGTTGCCGCTGGAGGTGGAGACCAGGTCGTAGTCGTCGACCACCACATAGACCGAAGGGCCCCGCCACCAGCTGCGGTCCCGGAGCTGCTGGGCCGTGACATCGGCCGACGGCGTACGGCGCTGCATCAGGTCGGCGAGGGCGTCGACATGGTGCTCCATCGCGTTGGACATGGGCACGTACTCGGCGAGATGGGTCGCCGGGGTGACGTCCAGCAGCGCCCGCCGGTTGTCGATGACGAAGAACTTGGCCGAGTCGCCGTCGTACCGCTGGGTCAGCTGCTTGATCAGCAGCCGCAGCAGATTCGACTTGCCCGACTCGCTGTCGCCGAAGACCAGGAAGAACGGGTCGCGCTCGAAGTTGAGCCAGACCGGTTCGAGGTTGTTCTCGTCGATCGCGAAGGCCACTCCGCGCTGCGGGTCGGTGTCGCCCGCGGGCAGCCGGGACGCCGGCAGCTCGCGCGGCAGGAGCCGTACGGCGGGCGCGCCCGGGGCCGTCCAGTGCCGGGTGACCTCCTGGGTCATCGCCGCCGTCGCCTCCGACAGATCACTGTCGGAGTTGATGCCGTCGATCCGCGGCACGGCCGCCATGAAGTGCAGCTTCTCCGGGGTGAGACCCCGGCCGGGCACCCCGGTGGGGACGTTCGCGGCGACCCTGCGGTCGAGTTCGGAGTCCATCGTGTCGCCGAGCCGCAGCTCCAGCCGGTTCATCAGGAGGTCCTTGAGGTTGGCCCGGACCTCCATGGAGCGGCCGGCCGAGAGGACGACATGGATGCCGTAGCCGAGTCCCCGGGCGGCGATGTCGAGGACGGCGGGCTCCAGCGCCTCGTAGTCCGTACGGAAGTTGCCCCAGCCGTCGATGACCAGGAAGACATCGCCCCAGGGCTGGTCGGTCACCGAGATGTCGCCGCGCGCCCGCATCGTACGGAAGCTGGCGATGGAGTCGATCCCGGCGCTGCGGAAGTACTCCTCGCGGCGGGTGAGGATGCCGTGGACCTCGGCGACGGTACGCCGGACCCGCTCGGGGTCGAGCCGGGACGCGATCCCGCCGACGTGCGGCAGCCCGGCCACCGCCGACATGCCGCCGCCGCCGAAGTCGAGCCCGTAGAACTGCACCTCGTGCGGGGTGTGGGTGAGGGCGAAGGCGGATATCAGGCCCCGCAGCAGGGTCGACTTGCCGGACTGCGGGCCGCCGATGATCTGCATATGGCCCGCCGCGCCCGAGAAGTCGCGGTAGAGGGTGTCCCGGCGCTGTTCGAAGGGCTTGTCCACGACGCCCAGCGGTACGACGAGGCGTCCCGCGCCCTCGTAGCCGGGCTGGGTGAGGCCCCGGCCGTCCACATTGGCCAGCCCGGGGACGAGTTCGTCCAGCGTCGGCGGGTTGTCGAGCGGCGGCAGCCACACCTGGTGGGCCTCCGCGCCGCGCCCCTCCAGCCTGCGGACGATCACATCGAGCACCGTGTCGGCGAGGGCGTCGTCCTCGGGGGTCCGGGCGTCCGGTACGGCGGGCCGCGCGGTGGGCTGGACGTACCGTACGGGCACCGGCGCGGCCGTGAACCGTACCGGGCGCCGGTCGACGGGCAGCGCCCCACTCGCGGTGACGACCCGGTCGCCGCCCTCCCGGTAGGTCCCGGAGACGTACGCCGCCTTGAACCGCACCATCTCGTCCGTACCGAACTTGAGATAGCCCGAGCCGGGCACGTTCGGCAGGGTGTACGCGTCCGGGACGCCGATGGCCGCCCGGGACTCCGCCGCCGAGAAGGTCCGCAGACCGATCCGGTAGGAGAGGTACGTCTCCAGCCCGCGCAGCCGGCCTTCCTCCAGGCGCTGGGACGCCAGCAGCAGATGGACGCCGAGGGAGCGGCCGAT
This sequence comes from Streptomyces sp. NPDC006798, assembly GCF_040635975.1. Lineage (NCBI taxonomy): Bacteria > Bacillati > Actinomycetota > Actinomycetes > Kitasatosporales > Streptomycetaceae > Streptomyces > Streptomyces sp. NPDC006798. Next base: position 15,462 of record NZ_JBEYIS010000051.1, on the reverse strand, counting down.
CCGGCCGATCTGGACGAACATCTCGATGAAGTCCGGCATCGCCGTCAGCAGCTCGCTGAACTCGTCGATGACCAGGACCAGCGACGGGATCGGCTGGAGCGGGGCGCCCGCCGCGCGGGCCTTCTCGTAGTCGTGGATATTGGCGTAGTTGCCCGCGTCCCGGAGGAGTTCCTGGCGCCGGTTCAGCTCGCCGCGGATGGAGTCGCCCATCCGGTCGACCAGGGTCAGATCGTCCGCCAGGTTGGTGATCACGGCCGCCACGTGCGGCATCTGCGACATTCCCGCGAAGGTCGCGCCGCCCTTGAAGTCGGCGAGTACGAAGTTCAGGGTCTCCGACGAGTGGGTGACGGCGAGCCCCAGGACCAGGGTGCGCAGCAGCTCGGACTTTCCGGAGCCGGTGGCTCCGACGCAGAGGCCGTGCGGTCCCATGCCCTCCTGCGCGGCCTCCTTCAGGTCGAGCATGACGGGTACGCCGTCCTCGCCGACGCCGATGGGGACCCGCAGCCGCTCCGACTGGGAGCGGGGCCGCCAGGTGCGGCTGACGTCGACCGAGGCCGCGTCGCCCAGATTGAGCAGATCGGTGAAGTCGAGATTGGCGAGCAGCGGCTGGTCGTCGTCGCCGCCGCTGGCCATCCGCAGCGGTGCCAGCTGGCGGGCGAGCGCCTCGGCCGCCTCGGTGCTCAGCCGGTCCGGCGCCCCGTCGTAGACCATGCCGTGGCCGGACTCCAGCCGGAGCGAGTCGGGGGTGACGACGACGGAGAGCCCGCCGCGCGGCCCGGTCACATCACCGGGGACGACCTCGATCACGGTGACGCCCTGGATGCCCTCGGGCGCCGCCAGCGGCGAGGTGGGGGAGACCGACTGGCCGTCCAGGACCACCACCACATGCGGCTGGTCCAGCAGGGGCGCGCCGCCGCCCTGGAAGCGGGGGCGGCCGTCGACCCGGGCGGTGAGCAGTTCGTCCAGCTCCCGGGGGTCGACGGTGATCAGCCGCCGGCTGCCCGCGCCGTCGCCCGCGCCGTCGGCCTGGAGGTGCGGCAGCCACTTCGCCCACTCCCACCGGTCCACCGACTCCCGGCTCGCGGCGATCACCACGACCAGGTCGTCGGGGGAGTGCAGGGACGTCAAGGACCCGATCACGGACCGGGCGGTGGACCGTACGGAGTCGGCGTGCCCGCTCACGGTGAGGTGGTAGAAGGCGCGCAGCGACACCGCGAGCGGCAGGTCGTCGAGGGTGCTGTGCGCGGCGAGGAACTGCCGCATGGCACCGGCCGTCAGCGGTTCCAGATCGTCGACCGGCGCGGTCTCGGGCGCCAGCACGGGGGTGGCCAGCTGCTGACTGCCCAGACCGATCCTGACCTGGCCGAAGTCGGCGTCGCCGATCCGCCGCTCCCAGACCCGGCTGCCCTCGGCGACCAGCGCCCAGAGCTGTTCCGGCGAAGGGTGGAGGTAGTACTGGGCGTCGCGCTGGAGCCGGGCGGTCCGCAGGACCTGGCGGCGGGTCTGGTTCAGATACTTCAGATAATCGCGCCGCAGATCCGCCAGTTCCCCCTGGGTGCCGCGCCGATAGCGGACCAGCATGGCGATGGCCATGGCGATCGTCGAAGCGATCATGATCATGCCCATGATCCGCATGATGGGGTTCGGCGTCATGAAGAAGAAGACCACCGAACCGCCCATGCCCAGCATCGGCAGCAACTGCATCAGCGCGCCCTCCTGCTGCCCGCGGGGCAGTTCCGGAGGGGGTTGCAACTGGAGCGGGTTGCCTGGCACCTCGGAAGGCAGGGCCCGTGGTGGGCGCTTGACGACGATCTGACTCACAAGCTCACCAATTCCCTTGCCGGACGGAAATGTTCCTATCGGCGCCCCCGTGGCGACGGCCCCGTCCGCGGTGAGGGATCCTACTTGCGCCCTGTGCGCGAGGTGGGGGGTAGGGTGACGCGACGGCCCTGCGCGCCGGTGCACCCACCGTGGAAACGCCATGGAAAACGGGTCATTCGGAGCGCAATGCCGAATCAGCGGAAAAGGCCCGGGTGCGAGGAATGCGGACCGTGAGTACGTATTCGGACCGTTCGGGCCGGGTGCAAAGCCGGACCTAAGGTGCGTGCCGCTGCGGTCGGGCCCGTGTGTCCACCGATACGCAGGCGATCTGTGAAGCCTTCGTACGGAGTTCGCACGAGACCGGTGTACACGGCGGACAGGGCGGCGGCACTCACCGTACGAACAGCGGTGGGCGACCGGTACGACGAGCACGGCGGCGCGCGGTCCACGCCCCGCCCGTCCGCCGCACACCACGGCGACGACGGGCGGTACGGCGGCACCACGACGATCGGACCGACCGCGGACCGGCGGCGGACGGTACGGCGGCACGACGGCAATCGGGCCGACCGGTGGACCGGCCTCCCGCGGCGGACCACCGCCCGGCGGCGCCCGACGCGGACACCGGGCGCCACCGCGCACCGGGCCGACCGAACGGCCACCGCCCGCGGCGGCGGCGCGGCGGACACATCACGAGGGGATGCAGCAGGTGAGTATGACGGCCTCAGCGGCGGCGCACGGAACCGGTCAGCCGGGACCCGTGACCCCGGCCAGCAGCGGAACCGGCTTCTGCCGGGTGACGGTCGTCGCGCCCGACGGCCGGGTCGACGTCGCCCTCCCCGAGGACATCGCCGTCGCCGACCTCTACCCCGAGATCCTCCGGCTCTCCGGCCAGAGCCCCGACCCCGGCGCCCCCGTCGGCTACCACCTGGTACGCCGCGACGGCACCGTCCTCGACAGCGCCCGCTCCCTCGGCGCCCAGCGCATCCTCGACGGCGAACTCCTCTCCCTGCGCCCGTTCGCCGAATCCCTCCCCCCGGCCGTCTTCGACGACGTCTCCGACGCGGTCGCCACCGCCGTCGCCAAGGACCGCACCCTGTGGAGCGACGGTCTGATGCGCGGCGCCGGACTCTTCGGCGGCTCCGTCCTCCTCCTGCTGCTCGCCTTCGTCCTGTGGACCTCCGACCCCCGCAACGACATGCACGGCCTGCCGGGCGTACTGGCCGGGGTCGCCGCCGTACTGCTGCTGGCGATCGCCGGAGTCCGCGCCCGGGTCTACGACGACCGGGCCTCCGCCGTCGCCCTCGGCATCGGCGCCATGGCCAACGCCGCCATCGGCGGCAGCGGACTGCTGCCCCCCGCCGACGGCGAGGGCGTCGGCAAGCTCCAGTTCCTGCTCGCCTGTGCCGCCGTCCTCCTGGTCGCCGTCGTCCTCACCATCGTCGCGCCCGGCGGCGACGGCCCCTTCGTCGCCTTCGTCTTCGCCGCCACGATCGGTCTGCTCGCCACCTTCGTCGCCATCTGGAAGGAGCTGACCCCGGTCGAGACCGCCGCCATGTGCGCCCCGCTCGCCGTCGGCACCCTCGCCTTCCTGCCCGGCCTCTCCACCCGGTTCGCCCGGCTCCCCATCGGCTTCGACCCGCCCCGTACCACCGTCGGCGACTACGGCTCCGACGACGAGCCCGCCGGACCCGTCGACGGCGAGCGGATCGCCGCCCAGGCCCGCCGCGGCCATGAACTCCTGGTCGGCCTCGTCGGCGGCTGCGCCCTGGTCGCCCTGGGCGCCGGAGCGGTCCTCGGCTTCTCCGACAACGTCTGGGGCCAGCTGCTCGCCCTCGCCACCGGTGTCGCGATGCTGATGCGCGCCCATCTCTTCCGCTATACGGCCCAGGTCGGCTGCGCCCTCGCGGCGGGCCTCGGCTGCCTCGTCCTGCTCGGCCTCGGTCTGGCGATCAACCCGCCGATCGAGCTGATGGCGGACGCCCTCAAGGGCGACACGACCGCCCTCGACATCCGTACGGTCTGGCTCACCGCCGCCGTCGCCGGGGTCGCCGCCCTGATCACCGCCATCGGGCTGATCGTCCCCCGGGCGGGTGTCACCCCGTTCTGGGGCCGCTTCCTGGAGATCGCGGAGACCTTCGTCCTGCTGACGCTGCTCCCGCTCTGCCTGGCGGTCTTCGACGTCTACCACTCGATCCGCGCCCTGACCTCGGACTGACACCCGGTCCCGGTATCCGAAGGACCCCGGCACCCGGTACCGGGCCCCTGCGCCCACCCGCTCCGGCCAGAGCCCGGAATCCGGCCCGGACCGGCCGTGGAGGCTGGTACTCTGGCTGACGGCCGTTTGTGTACGCCCGCCCGGAGTCCCCGGAGCCCTCACGGGCCCCAGCGGGGAGCTGGGCGCAGCGCTCATCGGACCCTCGCCCCCGAGTCACGGAAGTCCCCCTGAGAAAACGCCAGGGGCACTCGCGGGCGCTTCGAACCATCTGAGGAGTACCGAGTGTCTCTCGACGCCGCCACGAAGAAGCAGATCATGGCCGACTTCGGCACCAAGGAGGGCGACACCGGCTCCCCCGAGGTCCAGGTCGCGATGCTCTCCCGCCGCATCTCGGACCTGACCGAGCACCTCAAGACCCACAAGCACGACCACCACTCCCGTCGTGGTCTGCTGATCCTCGTCGGCCAGCGCCGCCGGCTGCTGCAGTACCTGGCCAAGAAGGACATCCAGCGCTTCCGTACGCTGGTCGACCGCCTCGGCATCCGCCGCGGTGCGGCCGGCGGCGCCAAGTAAGACGCCGTGAAGGGGAGCGGTTCCCGCGAGACGGGACCGCTCCCCTTCGCTTTTTGCCGTCCTTTTACCGATCTGCGGTATGCATATGCGGTACGTACCGGCTCTTTCGCCGGACGTGCCGCCGTACGTGCCCGCTGTACGTGCGCGACATACCGCCCGGCATTTAGTCTGGTCGCACCGGCCCGGACCGCGCGACCGGTGACGGCGCACGACAACCGTCCGGGCGGCACGAAGAGCCGCAGCAGACGCGGCAACGAACACAGCAGGAGAGGCCCACTCGCCGCCGCCGGTCCTCGGTAGTGGCTCCCGGGAGACTCGAACCCCGGAAGCTTCGATCGAAGACCGGCCCAGTACGAGGGCTTCTCCGCCCGTCCCCCGCCACACGGGCAGGGGGCGTAAAGACGCAAACGTAACGCAACGTAACGGAGAACACGCTAGTGGAGAACGAGACCCACTACGCCGAGGCCGTCATCGACAACGGCTCCTTCGGCACCCGCACCATCCGCTTCGAGACCGGTCGCCTGGCCCGCCAGGCCGCCGGCTCCGCCGTGGCCTACCTGGACGACGACACCATGGTGCTGTCGGCCACCACCGCCTCGAAGAAGCCCAAGGACCAGCTCGACTTCTTCCCCCTCACGGTCGACGTCGAGGAGCGGCAGTACGCCGCGGGCAAGATCCCCGGCTCCTTCTTCCGCCGTGAGGGCCGTCCCTCCGAGGACGCCATCCTCACCTGCCGGCTGATCGACCGGCCGCTCCGCCCCTCCTTCAAGAAGGGCCTGCGCAACGAGATCCAGATCGTCGAGACGATCATGGCGCTCAACCCCGACCACCTCTACGACGTGGTCGCGATCAACGCCGCCTCCTGCTCCACGCAGCTGGCCGGTCTGCCCTTCTCCGGCCCGATCGGCGGCACCCGTGTCGCGCTGATCAAGGGCCAGTGGGTCGCCTTCCCGACCCACACGGAGCTGGAGGACGCCGTCTTCGACATGGTCGTCGCCGGCCGGGTCCTGGACGACGGCGACGTCGCGATCATGATGGTCGAGGCCGAGGCCACCACGAAGACCGTCGAGATGGTCAAGGCCGGTGCCGAGGCGCCGACCGAGGAGATCGTCGCCGCCGGTCTGGAAGCCGCGAAGCCCTTCATCAAGGTGCTCTGCAAGGCCCAGGCCGACCTCGCCGCCAAGGCCGCCAAGCCCGAGGGCGAGTTCCCGGTCTTCCTGGACTACCAGGACGACGTGTACGAGGCCCTGGCCTCCGCCGTCAAGGGCGAGCTGGCCCAGGCGCTCACCATCGCGGGCAAGCAGGAGCGCGAGACCGAGCTGGACCGCGTCAAGGAACTGGCCGCCGAGAAGCTCCTCCCGGCCTTCGAGGGCCGCGAGAAGGAGATCTCCGCCGCCTACCGCTCCCTGACCAAGAACCTGGTCCGCGAGCGCGTGATCAAGGACAAGGTCCGGATCGACGGCCGCGGTGTCACCGACATCCGTACCCTGGCCGCCGAGGTCGAGGCGATCCCGCGGGTCCACGGCTCCGCCCTGTTCGAGCGTGGCGAGACCCAGATCCTGGGCGTCACGACCCTGAACATGCTCCGTATGGAGCAGCAGCTGGACACCCTCTCCCCGGTGACCCGCAAGCGGTACATGCACAACTACAACTTCCCGCCGTACTCCGTCGGCGAGACGGGCCGCGTCGGCTCCCCGAAGCGCCGCGAGATCGGCCACGGCGCGCTCGCCGAGCGCGCGATCGTGCCGGTGCTCCCGACCCGCGAGGAGTTCCCGTACGCGATCCGTCAGGTCTCCGAGGCCCTCGGCTCCAACGGCTCCACCTCCATGGGCTCGGTCTGCGCCTCCACCATGTCGCTGCTGAACGCCGGTGTGCCCCTGAAGGCCCCGGTCGCCGGTATCGCCATGGGTCTGATCTCCCAGGAGATCGACGGCCAGACGCACTACGTCACCCTCACCGACATCCTCGGTGCGGAGGACGCCTTCGGCGACATGGACTTCAAGGTCGCCGGTACGAAGGAGTTCGTCACCGCCCTCCAGCTCGACACCAAGCTGGACGGCATCCCGGCCTCCGTCCTGGCCGCGGCCCTCAAGCAGGCCCGTGACGCCCGGCTCCACATCCTCGACGTGATGATGGAGGCGATCGACACCCCGGACGAGATGTCCCCGAACGCCCCGCGGATCATCACCGTCAAGATCCCCGTGGACAAGATCGGCGAGGTCATCGGCCCCAAGGGCAAGATGATCAACCAGATCCAGGAGGACACCGGCGCCGAGATCACCATCGAGGACGACGGCACGATCTACATCGGTGCCGCCGACGGCCCGGCCGCCGAGGCCGCCCGCGCCACCATCAACGGCATCGCCAACCCGACGATGCCCGAGGTCGGCGAGCGCTACCTGGGCACGGTCGTCAAGACCACCACCTTCGGTGCCTTCGTCTCCCTGCTGCCCGGCAAGGACGGACTGCTGCACATCTCGCAGATCCGCAAGCTGGCCGGCGGCAAGCGCGTGGAGAACGTCGAGGACGTCCTCGGCGTCGGCGCCAAGGTCCAGGTCGAGATCGCCGAGATCGACTCCCGCGGCAAGCTCTCCCTCATCCCCGTGGTCGAGGGCGAGGACGGCGACGACGCGGCGGACCAGAAGGACGACGCTGCCAAGTGACGTCGCACGGCTTCAAGGCGACGGCCCGCACCTCCTCGGAGGCGCGGGCCGTCGCCCGTACCCAAACGCTTCTCAAGGGCACCGACGGCATCGGCACGGTCCGGCGCACCACCCTCCCGGGCGGGCTGCGGATCGTCACCGAGACCCTGCCGTCGGTACGCTCCGCCACCTTCGGGATCTGGGCACACGTCGGCTCCCGTGACGAGACCCCGGCGCTCAACGGCGCCACGCACTATCTGGAGCACCTCCTCTTCAAGGGCACCCGGCGCCGGTCCGCCCTCGACATCTCCGCCGCGATCGACGCGGTCGGCGGCGAGATGAACGCCTTCACGGCGAAGGAGTACACCTGCTACTACGCGCGGGTCCTCGACACCGATCTGCCGCTCGCCATCGACGTCGTCTGCGACATGCTCACCGGATCGCTGATCGAACAGGAGGACGTCGACGCCGAGCGCGGCGTGATCCTGGAGGAGATCGCGATGACGGAGGACGACCCGGGCGACTGCGTACACGACCTCTTCGCGCAGACCATGTTCGGCGACACCCCGCTCGGCCGGCCCGTGCTCGGCACGGTCGACACCGTCAACGGGCTCGCCGCCGACCGGATCCGCCGCTTCTACAAGAAGCACTACGACCCCACCCACCTGGTGGTCGCCGCCGCGGGCAACGTCGACCACGCCGCCGTCGTACGCCAGGTCCGCCGCGCCTTCGAGAAGGCCGGCGCCCTCACCCGTACCGACGCGGTGCCGCTCGCCCCGCGCGACGGCCGCCGTACGATCCGTACCGCGGGCCGGGTCGAACTGCTCGGCCGGAAGACGGAACAGGCCCATGTCGTCCTCGGCATGCCGGGACTGGCCAGGACCGACGACCGCCGCTGGGCCCTCGGCGTGCTGAACACCGCCCTCGGCGGCGGCATGTCCTCCCGCCTCTTCCAGGAGGTCCGGGAGAAGCGGGGCCTCGCCTACAGCGTGTACTCGTACACCTCGGGCTTCGCCGACTGCGGACTCTTCGGCGTCTACGCGGGCTGCCGCCCGGCCCAGGTCCACGACGTCCTCAAGATCTGCCGGGACGAACTGGACCGGGTCGCCACCGAGGGCCTCGGGGACGAAGAGATCGGCCGCGCCGTCGGCCAGCTCTCCGGCTCCACGGTCCTCGGCCTGGAGGACACCGGCGCGCTGATGAACCGGATCGGCAAGAGCGAACTGTGCTGGGGCACCCAGATGTCCGTGGACGAGATGCTGGCCCGGATAGCCGCCGTCACCCCCGACGAGGTCCGCTCCGTCGCCGCCGACGTCCTGGGACAGCGGCCGTCCCTGGCGGTCATCGGCCCCCTCAAGGACCGCCAGGCCGACCGGCTCCACGAAGCGGTCTCCTAGGGCGTGTCCGGAAAATCCCGCCCGGCCCGTGACGCCCGGTACGCGCACTCTTCCCCTGTGCCCTTCGGGCAGGGGAGGTGCTCCCGGCGTTGCCGGGGTTTCCCGAGTACGTCCCGTACGGGGGAAGCCGCCCCCTGGCTTCGCCGGGGGGACTCCCACCGCCGTCGCGAATTCGCGCGCACCGGACGCCGCGGGCCCCGCCCTGCGGGCGGACGGCGCTATTTTCCGGACACGCCCCAGGCTCCGCCTAGGCTGGGGCCCGACGATCTGAGAAACGCCTCCCGGAGGAACAGAGACTGATGAGCAAGTTGCGCGTGGCGGTCATCGGTGCCAAGGGCCGGATCGGCTCCGAGGCGGTACGTGCCGTGGCGGCGGCCGACGACCTGGAGCTGGTCGCCGCCCTCGGCCGGGGCGACCGGCTGGAGACCCTGGTCGACACGGGGGCCCAGGTGGTGGTCGAGCTGACCACCCCCGCCTCCGTGATGGGCAATCTCGACTTCTGCGTCCGGCACGGCATCCACGCCGTGGTCGGCACCACCGGGTGGACCGAGGACCGGCTCGCCCAGCTGGGCACCGGCCTCGCCGCGTCCCCGGAGACGGGCGTACTGATCGCCCCCAACTTCTCCATCGGCGCGGTCCTCACCATGAAGTTCGCGCAGGCTGCGGCCCGCTGGTTCGAGTCGGCCGAGGTGGTCGAGCTGCACCACCCGAACAAGGCGGACGCCCCCAGCGGCACCGCCACCCGGACCGCCCAGCTGATCGCCGCCGCCCGGGCCGAAGCCGGTCTCGGGCCCCAGCCGGACGCCACCGTCACGGCCCTGGACGGCGCCCGCGGCGCGGACGTCGACGGAGTCCCCGTACACGCCGTACGGCTCCGCGGCCTCCTCGCCCACCAGGAAGTGCTGCTCGGCGGCGAGGGCGAGACCCTCACCATCCGGCACGACTCCCTGCACCACAGCAGCTTCATGCCGGGCATCCTGCTCGGCGTCCGGCGGATCGGCTCCGTACCGGGGCTGACCATCGGCCTCGAACACTTCCTCGACCTCGGCTGATCCGGGCACCACAGATCGTCATGCGCGCGAAAATCACCTACTTCGTCACGGCCGCCGTCCTGGTCCTCTACTTCTTCCTGGTCGGCAGCCGGGGGGTGCTCCTCATCCAGCAGGGCACCCTGCTCACCGTCACCTTCGGCGTGGCCGTACTGATCCTGCCCGTCATCGGTGTCTGGTTCCTCTGGAAGAACACCCGCTTCGTCACCCGGGCCAACGCCCTCGCCGCCGAACTCGACGCCGAGGGCGGCCTGCCGGTCGACGACCTGGCCCGGACCCCGGCCGGCCGGATCGACCGGGACGCCGCGGACGAGGTCTTCGCCCTGCGCCGGGCCGAGACCGAGGACTCCCCGGACGACTGGCGGTGCTGGTTCCGGCTGGCGATCGCCTACCACGACGCCCGGGACACCCCGCGGGCCCGCCGGGCGATGCAGCGGGCCATCACGCTCCACGAGGGCAAGGCGTAGAAGACCCGCCCGGACCCGCCCCGGACCGATTCGGGCCCGGATCGGCGACGGCATGAGAAACCGCGCCGGACCATCGTGGTCCGGCGCGGTTTCGGTACGTCTCGGGAGCACGGCCCGTTCCCGGCCTGCGGCCGGCGCGTCCGCCCGTACGGCCCGCCGGCCCCGCTCAGTGCGTCTGCCCGTACTCCGACGCCCATGCCTCCACCGTGTCGGCCGCGCGCTCGAAGGCGGTCTCCCGGGAGAGGAAGTCCGCGTTGTGGTCGGTGATCAGCTCCACCGGCTCGTCGCGGCCGGCCCGGACCAGCTGGAGCGCCTGCCCCTGGACGGTCCGCGGCAGCCCCAGCCAGCGCACCGGCCGCTGGACCGTCTGTACCCGGGTCACCCGGGACCAGGCCAGGGTAGAGGTGCCGAAGAAGCCGACCCGGCGCAGGCCGTGGCGGCTCACCCAGACGCCCGCCCGCAGCATCCGCAGCGAGAGGGCGATGATCACCAGTCCGAGGGCGAGGCAGACGCCCGCCCCGGACATCGCCCCCGCCGCGGCGATGATCATGGCCGCGATCATCACGAACGAGGCGAGCAGCAGGAGCAGCGCCGCCGCCCCCACCCGCCAGGGGCCGGGCCGGTACGGCCGCCGCCACTGGTCGTGGTCGTCGAAGGGCAGCGCGATGTCGTCCGCGTCCGCCGCCCGGGCGTCGGTTCCGCGGTCGGCCGTCAGAAAGGTCAGGGGCACGGCTGTTCTCCACTCACCAGCACACTCGAATTGTGGGGGCTGTGACGGGTGAGGCTACCGAGGTGCCCCGGGACCGACCACCCCCGGGGGCCGTGCGGGTCACCGCCGTTCGGCGGCCTCGCCCTGTGACACGCTGCCGCGCTCGGCGTCCCGGGCGGCCCCGGACTCCATCGCCGGGAGCCCGAACAGCAGGGCGCCGGCCAGGCCGCCGACGATGGTCAGCCCGATCAGCGTACGACCCGCGAGCCGGGAGACCGAGGGACGTTCGCGTGGCGGGGGAGTGACGTTACTGCGGAACCGTTCGGCCTCGACCTCGGCTTCGGCGGCCCGGGCGACGAAGGAGAACGGGACGGCTTCCCGCCGGCGGAACATCGGATCACGCTCCTCGGATGATCGACAGTGATTCCTGTTACCCAGAGAGACGAACAGAACGGCGATTCGGTGCCGGATCCGGGTGAATCGGTCCGAAAATCCTCCCCGAATGGTCGGCGGAGGGTGGTCTAAGGTGGGTGCCGCCCCCACCCCGCCCGAGGAAGGAACCTCTCAGGTGCCCGATCTGCCGGCCGATGCCGCGACCCCCACATTCCGCAGCGATGTCACCGTCGAGCTCGTCAAGCACTCCGCAGCAGACTCCGACGTGCTGTGGGCGGCCCGGGTGTCGACGGCCGGTGAGCAGTCCCTGGACGAGCTGACGAAGGACCCGGAGCGGTCCAAGGGGCTCATCAACTATCTGATGCGCGACCGGCACGGCAGCCCGTTCGAGCACAACTCGATGACCTTCTTCATCAGCGCCCCGATCCTGGTCTTCCGGGAGTTCATGCGCCACCGGGTGGGCTGGTCGTACAACGAGGAGTCCGGCCGCTACCGGGAGCTGGGCCCCGTCTTCTACGTGCCCGGCCAGGACCGGAAGCTGGTCCAGGAGGGCCGCCCCGGCAAGTACGTCTTCATCGACGGCAGCCCCGAGCAGCACAAGGTCGTCTCCGAGGCGATGCAGGACTCCTACCGCCGGTCGTACGAGACCTACCAGGAGATGCTCGCGGCCGGAATCGCCCGCGAGGTCGCCCGTTCGGTCCTGCCGGTGGGTCTGTTCTCCTCGATGTACGCCACCTGCAACGCCCGCTCCCTGATGCACTTCCTCGGCCTGCGCACCCAGCACGAACAGGCCGCGGTGCCGTCCTTCCCGCAGCGCGAGATCGAGATGGTCGGCGAGCGGATGGAAGAGCACTGGGCCCGGCTGATGCCGCTGACGTACGCGGCCTTCAACGCCAATGGACGCGTCGCGCCCTGATTCCGGCTGCCCGACCGTGGCCCGGCCGTCCCCCGGTCGGACCACCGAGCGGTACAGATGTACGGATTATCCGGGTGGAATGTCCGCATTGCGGGCTTTCGTAAACTTCATCTAGGCTGATCAAACGGACCCGGCACTGCTTGAACCCCCGAGCAGGCAGTGCCGGGCTCCGCATGCCACGTCCTACGTCACGTCCCCTCAGGGGCCACACCGCACTGAGCAGCGAGTAGCGTGTTACCCATGGCTCCCATCCCCACTCCGCAGACCCCCTTCGGGCGGGTCCTCACCGCCATGGTCACGCCGTTCACGCCGGACGGCGCACTCGACGTCGACGGCGCCCAGCGCCTGGCGGCCCATCTGGTGGACGCCGGTAATGACGGTCTGATCATCAACGGCACCACCGGCGAGTCGCCCACCACCAGCGACGCGGAGAAAGACCGGCTCGTACGGGCCGTACGGGAAGCAGTCGGGGACCGAGCCTTCGTGGTAGCCGGAGTCGGCACCAACGACACCCGCCACAGCGTCGAACTGGCCCGCGCGGCCGAACGCGCCGGCGCCCACGGCCTCCTCGCCGTCACGCCGTACTACAACAAGCCCCCGCAGGAGGGCTTGTTCCGGCACTTCTCGGCGATCGCCGACGCCACCGAGCTGCCCGTGATGCTCTACGACATCCCCGGCCGCAGCGGCGTCCCCATCGACACCGAGACCATCGTCCGGCTCTCCGCCCACCCCCGGATCGTCGCCAACAAGGACGCCAAGGGCGACCTCGGCCGGGCCGGCTGGGCCATCGCCCGCTCCGGACTCGCCTGGTACTCCGGCGACGACATGCTCAATCTCCCCCTGCTCTCGATCGGAGCCGTCGGCTTCGTCTCCGTCGTCGGCCATGTGGTCACCCCGGAGCTGCGCGCCCTGCTCGACGCCCATCTCAACGGCGACGTCCAGAAGGCCACCGAGATCCATCAGCGGCTGCTCCCGGTCTTCACCGGCATGTTCCGCACCCAGGGCGTGATCACCACCAAGGCCGCTCTCACCCTCCAGGGCCTGCCCGCCGGGCCCCTCCGACTTCCCCTGGTGGAGCTGACCCCCGAGGAGACCGCGCAGCTGAAGGCGGACCTCACGGCCGGCGGCGTCCAGCTCTGAACCCGGACACGGCAAGACCTGACAACCGAATACGCGCCACCAACTGAATACGTACGACACAGCACGTGCACGAATGTCATGTACGCCGCGCCTCCGAACCGGGGGCGGGGGTGCATGGTGAGGAGAGTCTTTTGAGTCATCCGCATCCAGAACTCGGTCCCCCGCCGAAGCTCCCGAAGGGCGGCCTCCGGGTCACCCCGCTCGGCGGCCTCGGTGAGATCGGCCGGAACATGACGGTCTTCGAGTTCGACGGCCGACTGCTCATCGTCGACTGCGGCGTCCTCTTCCCCGAGGAGGAGCAGCCCGGTGTCGACCTCATCCTGCCCGACTTCACCACGATCCGGGACCGCCTCGACGACATCGAGGGCATCGTGCTCACGCACGGCCACGAGGACCACATCGGCGGCGTCCCCTATCTGCTCCGTCTGAAGCCGGACATCCCGCTGATCGGTTCCAAGCTCACCCTCGCCCTGATCGAGGCCAAGCTCCAGGAACACCGGATCCGCCCCTACACCCTGGAGGTGGCCGAGGGGCACCGCGAGCGGATCGGCCCCTTCGACTGCGAGTTCATCGCCGTCAACCACTCCATCCCGGACGCGTTGGCCGTCGCCATCCGCACCCCCGCGGGCATGGTCGTCCACACCGGCGACTTCAAGATGGACCAGCTTCCGCTCGACCGGCGGCTGACCGATCTGCACGCCTTCGCCCGGCTGAGCGAGGAGGGTATCGACCTCCTGCTCTCGGACTCCACGAACGCCGAGGTCCCCGGCTTCGTCCCGCCCGAGCGCGATATCTCCAATGTGCTGCGGCAGGTCTTCGCCAATGCCCAGAAGCGGATCATCGTCGCCAGCTTCGCCAGCCATGTGCACCGGATCCAGCAGATCCTGGACGCGGCGCACGAGTACGGCAGGCGGGTCGCCTTCGTCGGACGTTCGATGGTCCGCAATATGGGGATCGCCCGAGACCTGGGCTATCTGCGGGTCCCGCCCGGGCTCGTCGTCGACGTCAAGACCCTCGACGACCTGCCGGACCACGAGGTCGTGCTGGTCTGCACCGGCTCCCAGGGCGAGCCGATGGCGGCCCTCTCCCGGATGGCCAACCGCGACCACCAGATCCGGATCGTCCAGGGCGACACGGTCATCCTGGCGTCGTCCCTGATCCCGGGCAACGAGAACGCGGTCTACCGGGTGATCAACGGCCTGACCCGCTGGGGCGCCAATGTCGTCCACAAGGGCAATGCCAAGGTCCATGTCTCGGGTCACGCCTCCGCGGGCGAGCTGCTGTACTTCTACAACATCTGCCGCCCCCGGAATCTGATGCCGGTCCACGGCGAATGGCGCCATCTGCGGGCCAACGCCGAGTTGGGCGCGCTGACCGGTGTGCCCAAGGACCACATCGTGATCGCCGAGGACGGTGTGGTGGTCGACCTGGTCGACGGCCGGGCCAGGATCGTCGGCAAGGTCCAGGCCGGCTATGTCTATGTCGACGGCCTCTCGGTCGGCGATGTCACGGAGTCGTCCCTCAAGGACCGCCGGATCCTCGGTGACGAGGGCTTCATCTCGGTCTTCGTGGTGGTGGACTCCACGACCGGCAAGGTCGTCGGCGGCCCGCACGTCCAGGCCCGCGGCTCCGGTATCGACGACGCGGTCTTCAGTGCCGTGATCCCCAGGATCGAGGAGGCGATCGCCAAGTCCGCCTCGGACGGGGTCGCCGAGCCGCACCAGCTCCAGCAGCTGGTCCGCCGGACCGTCGGCCGCTGGGTCTCCGACACCTACCGCCGCCGCCCGATGATCCTTCCCGTGGTCATCGAGGTCTGACGCCCGGACCGGTCCCGACCGTCTGACGTCGCGCTTCATGGAGCGGGGCGCCCCGATTTGCATCCGGGCGCCCCGCTCCAGTACGTTTACGGCTCCGCCCGAGCGGGAAACCCGGTTGACCAAGTCGATCAGGATCTTCCCAAGGGGCCGGAGAATCCGACTCAGAATCTCTGATAAAGTCGGAATCGCCGAAAGGCAAAAGCAAGAAGGCCTCTCCAATCGGCCGCTCGATCGGAATCCAAGTCCGGAAACGGAATGGGAAAACGATCTGGTAAGGTTGGAAACGCAAGACCGAAGGGAAAGCCCGGAGGGCCTGGTGAAAA
>NZ_JBEYIS010000050.1:0-55223 GCF_040635975.1 Streptomyces sp. NPDC006798 | reverse complement strand
GCCGTCACCGCCGCGTCCAACCGCTCCAAGTCCGACCAGGACCCGGCCGAATGGCTCCCGCCGTCCTCCGGCGCGATCTGCCGCTACACCTCGGAATGGCTGGCCACCAAGCTCCGCTGGGGCCTCACCGTCGACCAGACCGAGCAGACCCGGCTGTACGAGCTGGCCGCCGACTGCTCCGGCGACCAGGTGACGTACGAGACGGCTCCGTAGGACCGGACGGCAGGGGTCCCGGGCCGCCGTGGCAGAGGCGGCCCGGGACCGGGTCCCCCGCACGGGCGGGGGGGGCGGGAGGCACCGGGACGGATGTCGTTCCGGCGGGCGGCGAGGCCCACGGATCCGGACGACTCTCCCCGGCCCCGGTGCGCCCCCTCGGTATCGGCCGGGTCGGTGCCGGCCGGATCGGTGCCGGTCAGTGGATGATGATCTCGAAGCCGGTCTGCGCCTCCCGGTCGTTGGCGGTCGCCGTGATGAGGAACGGCCCGGTCACGGTGCCCGCGGTCAGGGTGGGCGCCTGGGCGGTCCCGTCGGCCCCGGTGACCGCGGTCGCGGTCGTGGCGCCGCCGGGGAAGGTGAGTTCGCCCGGGGTGATGAAGGTGATGACGGCGCCCTCGACCGGCGCGAACGAGACGTCCATCGCCTTCACGGTCAGGGCCTGGGGGACCGGCCGCCCGGCGGTGACGGTCTGGCTGTCACCGGAGAAGGCCCGCAGATAGGTGACGGTCGCGGCGGCCTCGGTGGTCGCCGCGGAGATGCCGGCCGGGGCGGGGGCGGCCCCGGCGGCGGCCACGGCGGCCGGGGTGAGCGCCGCCGCGGCGGCGGCGAGGGCGACGGCGGCGAAGGCGGTGCCCGCGCGACGCCGGAGTGACGGATTCATAGCTGCCTTCCTCGGGGGACGTGGTGGGGAGTCCGGCCGCTCAGCACGGCTTCGCCGACTTGATCGCCCAGCCGGCGTCCCAGGTGAACCCCGGTACGGCGGCGAAGCTGTTGCCCCGGTAATCGGGCTCCGAGTAGACGCAGTACGTCAGCAGGGTGCGGTTGGAGTACGACCACGAGCCGTCGATGCTGGCGCCGTTGGAGAACTTGAGGGACGAGAGGTCGGGGATATCGGTACCGGGCAGTGCCGCGAACGACCACCACGTGTAGCGGAGGCCGTTGAAGAGGCAGAACCAGCCGGTGGGGCACTCCGGCCCGTACTCGCCCGCCTGGTTGAGGATATGGACTCCCGGCGGGTTGGCCGCGGCGGCGGACGCCGGGGCGGCCGGAGCTACCAGCAGGGCGGCGACGGCCAGGCCGAGCGCGGCGAACGCGGCCACCGGCCGGCGGAGTACGGCGGGGACGGTGGCCATCACGCTGCCTCCAGGGCGGGGAGATCTTCGGACCAGATGACCTTGCCGGTGCCGGGCACCGTGCTGGTGACCGGGCCGATGCGCTGATAGCGCTGGGTGGCGGTGTCACAGCCGAGGATGCGCTCGTAGTACCCCGTGACCCGCATGGTCTCGATACCGATGTAGACGATGTAGCCCTCGTACGGGCCGACCTCGTAGGCCACCTCGGTCTCCCGCTCGACGGAGTTCTCCTGGGTGATGGAGAAGCCGTAACCGGCCCTGAGCGTCGCGGACATGCTCGCGGAGAAGATGCTGAAACCGGCGGTGATCTCGATCCCCACGTCCACCGAGTGGGTGTACGAGCTGGTGGTGGTCTTCTTGACCCGCTCGGTGTACTTCTTCGGGCTCTTGCTCTTGCGGTTGTCGAAGGTGAACCGTCCGGCTTCCACCCGCTCCTGGATCGGAGCGCCCACCTGGGCGAAGTGCCACTGGTCGTCGCAGGGGATGTCGCCGGGATCGGCCAGGGCCGGTGCCGCCGACGCGGTCATCAGCAGGGAGGCGGACAGCACGCCCGCGCAGAGCGCCGCGACCGTCCGCCGCAGCCCGGATCGCCCGCCGGGACGCTTGCTCAGTAGATCCATGCCGCACCCTCGGGCTTCATCGCGGTGGCCGTGGTGGTCGCGTCGGCGGTCCAGTACAGATGGGAGGCCGACTGGGTCCTGGTCAGCTCGACCGAGACGGTGTCGCCGCCCTTGATCTGCCGCCAGATGAGGTTCAGGGCACCGGTCAGGGTCTCCTGGCAACGGGCCGTGGAGCTCTGTCCGTTCTGAACGCCCGAGCAGTCGTAGACCACCACCGACAGATCACGGAAGGCCCGCCCGGTATTCGTGAACGCCAGATACGGCTCGTTGTTCCGCAGGACGCAGACCGAGAGCGTGCCGCCGGTCACCGGGATGCTGCGCGGTGTTTTGACGCAGTCCGGCGCGGCGGCGGCCGGCGGGGCCTGGGGCGCGGCGGCGACGGGGGGCGCGGCGCCCAGGGGCACCAGCAGGCCGGCCGTCACCGCGATCAGGGCGGCCCAACGGCCGCCGTACCGTGTCCGCATCGCGGACAGTGGAGTGGACATAGCTCTCCTCACGAAGGGTGTGGAGGGTCACCGGCGCACGGCGGCGGGGCACGACGAACGGCCCGGCCGGACACCGGAGGACAAGGGAGTAGCGAGTGCGCCCCGTTGAGCTGCGGCACGCGCACTGACGTGCCTGGATGTCCATGCGGCCCCAGCGGATGGCGACCGTTCTGCGGCACGGACGGCGAAAGGAAAGTGGTCTGCTTCCCAGAGCCCGGCCGCCGCTCGCACCGTGGATTCGGTGAAGACCAAGGCGGCCGTTTTGACTTCCGTATGGTCTGCCCGTTACCGGGTGTCGACCATTGCCCAGCATGACAGCAGAGGTCTCGACAACTGCACAATCGGGTCGTCCCACTTATCACCCGGACAGGTGAAGCAGGGCCTCCGGTCCCATCAAAGGTTCGTCGAATGAGCGCTCGAACGCCCCGCGCCCGGAGCGCCCTTCGGCCGTCGGCGGGGCGTCCCCCGCCCGCTCAGAGCCGGGACGGCGGCACCTCGGCCACGACCACGTACAGCGTCACCGCCCCCAGGAAAGGCCCGTCCGACGCGAGCGCTTCGAGCCAGGCGTCGCCCCGCTCCCGCGACAGATATCCGGCGGCGATCGCGCGTTCGGTGTTGCGGTGCAGTCCGAGGACGTCGTCGGCGGCGCGGACGTCGCGGAAGACCGAGGTCACCGGGATGACCGTCGGTACGTCGAAGCCCGCCGCCAGTGCGATCCTGGGCAGTTGGCGGCCCAGGATCCCGTTGTGGACGATCCGGTCCGTGATGTGCCGGGTGTAGGCGCGGGCGGTCTCCAGGTCGGGATGGTCGACGGCGAGGGAGTCCCAGTCGGGTTCGGCCATGACCAGCCGGCCGCCGGGCCGCAGTACCCGGCGGACCTCGGCGAGGGCGGCGGCCGGGTCCTCGACGTGCTGGAGTACACGGTCCGTACGCGCCCGGTCGGCGCCCGCGTCCGGGAACGGCAGCCGGTGGACGTCCCCGATCCGTACCTCCACATTCCCCTCGGCGGCGGTCCGCTCCCGGGCCCGCTCCACCATCTCCCGGCTGGCGTCGATCCCGATCACCGAGCCCCCGGGGCCGACCTGGCGGGCGAGCGACTCCAGATCGGTGCCGGGCCCGCAGCCCAGGTCGAGGACGGTGTGACCGGCGCCGGCCCGGAGTTCATGCCGTGCCACGTGTTTGTAGGACCGGCCCGCGCCGGTGGCGGCGACCCGGTCGAGATAGCGGATCTCGTCGGGCGGAACGGTCTCGAAGACCTGGCCGCTGACCCGTTCCATGGTCCGCGCCTCCCGGGCCAGCACGTCCCGGCCCCGGCCGGTGATCCGGTACGGCCGCCTGCGCTCCCGTACCTCCATGGCCTCGATCAGCCCCTTCCGCTCCAGCCGTTCGAGGGCGCCGTAGAGACTGCCCGCGCCGAGCTTGGCGCCGGAGAGCTTCTCCACGGCGGAGTTGACGGCATAGCCGTGCAGGGGGCCTTCGGCGAGAACGGTCAGGACGAGGGTCTGTGCGTCATGGGTCCGCATGGCGGCGATAGTACGTGGCGCGTACTACGCGGCGCGAGCTATTCACCGTACAGCTGTCCGCATCCAGCACCCGGGCATAACCCGCGGAAGGCCGGGCAGGGGCGGGTCAGGCCCCGCCGCGCTCCCCCTCGCGGCGGGGCCACCCGCTTTTCTGTTCGCCACGCCTGAATTCCCGTACGGTGAACTCACGTTCATCGTATGAGCATCAGAATTTACGGCGGAAAGAGCAGGATCGTTTCCCCCTAAGTGCCTGCCGGAATAATCCGCGCGAACCCCCGCCCGTCACCCCGCTCACACCCCTCCACCTGCGATGTCACCCGGCGTGAACCGGCACCGGAATGCCGTGAAACCGGCGCTTGAGGCACGTGGGCCCAAGGGATGCGCCAAAGTGCGCCGTCTCTCCGGGGTTGGCGTACAGGCCGATGAACGGGAAATTCATCGAGCGGGAAATACGCCCGCCGGGCCAGCGAATCGGCCCGGTATCGACGCGTACCCCTTTCCCCTTCCGGTTTCCAGTTGCCACGTTCCACGGAGGTTCCATGTCAGCCTTGCGTGCCCGAACCACCCTCGTCGCCACGGCGCTCGCGCTCGCCGCGACCGGCGCCGTCCTCGCCTCGCCCGCCCAGGCGGCGGCGCTCAGCCGGTTCGACAACGGCAGCTTCGAGTATCCGCTCGCCCCCGCGAACTCCTTCTCGACCCATGCCGCGGGCAGCTCCCTCGGCCCGTGGCGGGTGGGCGCGGGCGGAATCGACCTGATCGACAACGGCTTCTGGCAGGCGGCCGAGGGCGACCAGTCCATCGACCTCAACGCCGGTTCGCCGGGGTCGGTCGCCCAGACGTTCACGACCGTGCCCGGGAAGACGTACACCGTCAGCTACTCCCTGGCCGGGAACCCCGAGGGCGTGAACCAGCCGGTGGTGAAGACGGGCCGGGCGCTCATCGACGGCCAGAACTTCCAGGACTTCACCTTCGACGTCACCGGCAAGACGCGGGCGAATATGGGATACGTGAACCGCCAGTTCACGTTCACCGCCGGCGCCGCGGCGACGACGCTCGGCTTCGTCAGCAGCACAACGGGCGCGCATGGCCCGGTCCTCGACAATGTCCAGGTCAAGCTGGGCTGTTGCGGCTGTTCGTCGTCCTGCTGACCCGGCTGGACCCTGCCGAGGTCGCGGCCGGGTAGATATGTGCGTACGGTACGGGCCCCGCGCCTCCCGCGCGGGGCCCGTACCGTACTCAGCCCTCCATCAGGCTCGTGGCCGGGTCCCGGTCGGTGAGGCAGTACACGCCCCCGGACGGATCCCGCAGCACCGTCCAGTGCTCGAAGACCCCCACCACGGTCGCACCCAACGCCTCGTGCGCGGCGGCGGACGCGGCCCGGTCCGCCGCCGCGAGGTCGATATGCGCACCCGCCTCCCGGGGCTCGTCCAACCGCTGGAGCAACAGCCGTACCGGCAACCGCCCGGCCGGGGCCTGAACCGCCCGGTACTCCGCCCGGGGTGCGATCAGCAGCGGCCAGCCGGTGACGGCGCTCCAGAACTCGGTCTCCTTCTCGTATATCTCCGGCGTGATATCGAGGCAGATCTGGTCGAGCCTGGTCCCGGCATGGGTGTCGGGCCGCCGGGACTCGCCGTTCCACTCCACCGAACAGAACGCCTGCCCGCCGGGCGAGGCCAGCACCACGTAGTCGTCGTACTCCCCGACGATCTCGGCCCCCTCCCTGACGGCCCGCGCGGCGAACCCGGCCACGTCCTCGACATGGAAGTCGATATGGGCCCCGCGCGTCCCGTCGTCCCAGGCCCCGACGCCCTGGAGCCGTACGTACGGATCGGCGACGGCGGCGTCCGGCAGCAGCGTCGCGAACTCGCCGTACGCACCCCGGCGCGGGGAGAGTCCGGTCCCCGTGACCGCCGTCCAGAACTCCGCGGCGACGGCGAAGCGCTCCCGCGGCCGGTCCACGAACAGGCTTGTCCAGCGAATCATGGTGCGCTCCCCTTGCTCGGCTTTTTCTGCGGGCTGTCCGCCGCAAGGAAGGGTAGGCGGCGACCGCCCGGT
This sequence comes from Streptomyces sp. NPDC006798, assembly GCF_040635975.1. Classification (NCBI taxonomy): domain Bacteria; kingdom Bacillati; phylum Actinomycetota; class Actinomycetes; order Kitasatosporales; family Streptomycetaceae; genus Streptomyces; species Streptomyces sp. NPDC006798. The sequence goes on along the minus strand of NZ_JBEYIS010000050.1, from coordinate 49,191 downwards.
CCGTCGTCGTACCGGGGTGATCACCCCACTCGCCCGGCACGCCGTTTGAGTACGGATGCTCATGTGGCCGCCCGGCGATGATCGAAAACTAGCCACATGAAGCGATTCGACGCCCCTACGACGGGCACCGCCCGCACCGCCCGCACCAGCCGCCGTTCGCGTCTCGCCCTGGCGAGCACGGCAGTCGTCGCGGTCCTCGCCCTCGCCGCCTGCGGCACCGACAAGGCGAACGCCGACGGCACGATGACGGAAACCGCACGAACCGGTACGCAGTCCCAGCCCCAGGCGCAGCCACAGGCCACGGTGGCGGCGACCGCGAAGAAACAGCCGGCGCACGAGGACGACACCAACGCCGATTGGTCGTTCTTCGAGATGCTGACGCAGGTCTCGGACCCCTGCTACCCCGACCCGGTCCCGCCGACCATGCCGGTCGAGCCTCCCCTGAAGGACGGACTCGGGCCCGCCGGGAAGCCGCCGACCCGGCCCGGCCCGGTCCCGATCGACGAATCCGCCCCCGTCCCCGAGCGGATCGACACCATCGAACCGCCGGCCGAGCTGTCCGAGGCCGAGCAGTGCGCGGGCAAGCGCCACGCGGACCGGATCACCAAGGCCCTCAACGGCAAGTCCACCGCGCCCGACCAGGTGCGCAAGGTCCTCAACGACCTCACGTACGACAACGAGCGCATCCACGCCCTGAAGCGCACCGGCTCCACCACCACCTTCGCCCTCGACCTCCGCTTCCTGGGCAGTCACCTCGCCCTGAAGGCGACGGTGACGGCGAAGGGCACGACGGTGGAACCCTTCTGGGCCAATGAGCAGGGCCGGTTCGTCCTGGCGGAGACCGCCTCCCGGTAGCCGGAATCGGTGAACGGGCCCGCTCAACAGGCCCGGTGAACAGGCGGCCCCGTCAACAGACCCGGTCAACGGGCGGGCCCCGGACGCTCCGGACCCGCCCCCCCCTACCCCACTACCCTGGCCGCACCGCGGTGACGACGTAATAGTCGAGAATGCCCCGCTCCCAGGCGTGCCGGAAGTTCCGGGGCCAGCTCCCCGGCGGCCACCAGCGGGCCAGCCAGAGATCCCAGCCCGGCCAGACCCGGTCCCCGATCGACTCGACGCGTACGTCGTCGAAACCCGCCCCGGTCAACGCGGCCACCAGCGCGCCGACCGGGCGGGCGATGTCGAGACCGTTGGCGAAGGTCTCCAGCAGCCCGGCGAGCTGACCGGGCCGTACCGGGGCCCCGTCGACCGCGAAGAAACTGGTCACCCCCACCCGGCCGCCGGGCCGAAGTACCCGGGCCGCCTCCGCCGCGAAGGCGTCGAGATCGGGGAAGTGCTGGGCCGCCTCCACACTGATCACGGTGTCGAACTCGGGCCCGTCCCACGGCATCCGCTCGGCGGCGCCCCGGACGAACCGCAGCCGCCCCGGCTCGGCCCGCAGCAACTCGGACTGCGCCGCGCGGGCCCGCCGGAGCTGTTCGGGGTGGATGTCCATACCGGTGATCACGGCGGGCGCGTACTCCCGCAGCGCCACCGCGCACCCCATCCCCAGCCCGCACCCGACCTCCAGAATCGAGCCGCCCTCCGGTGGCGCCAGCGCGTCCAGCACTCTGCGGTACAGATCCTCCTGGCTCCGTACCCGCTCGGCCTCGCCGACGGGTGCGCCGAGGTCGACGTCCCGCCAGTAGCCGAAGTTGATGAACCCCCCGGCGAAGATGGGCTCCCGGCTCAGATCCCCGGTCCCGTACGCCTCCCGTACCGCCGGGCTGATCACGGGCCAGGCCGCGTCGTCGTCCGTACCGTCCGTCACCCTGCCGCACCTCCGAAAGCGCGATCACCGTGCCGCGCGCGGCTCTCCCCGGCGGCCGGACCGGGAGATGACTTGCCCGACGGCACGGAAACCGAAACGCCCGGGACGCGGGATCCGGCGATCCGGTCATGGGCGTGCGGGCCCGGCCGCGTACTCCAGCGGCGGCGCCATCGCCCGTACGTCCGCGTTCTCGCCCACCCACAACCCGATGTACAGGGCGGCCGTCGCCTCCAGCAGCCCCGCGCGCTCCAGCCCACCGGCGGCCAGGGGCTCGCAGCCCGCGTCCCGCACCAGTTCCCCGACCCGTACGAGAGCCCGCTCGTCGTCCCCGCAGACCGGCACGGCCAGCGGACGGCCCTCGAACACCGGCGGCAGCATCCGCCAGACGTCGACATGGCAGAGGTTGAAGGCCTTCACCACCCGCGCCCCGGGCGCGGCGTCGGCCAGCAGCCGCGCCGCCGAAGGCCCGCCCCCGGTCAGCAGCCGAAACCCCGGCCCGACCGGATTGGAGCAGTCGAGCAGAGTCTTCCCCGCCAGCTCGTCCCGGAGTTCGCGTACGACATCGCCCCCGGCGCCGTACGGCAGGGCGACCAGCACCACCTCCCCGAACCCGGCCGCGTCACGCAACCCACCGGCCCCGGCCCCCGGCCCGAGCCGGGCCGCGAGCCGTTCGGCCGCACCCGGGTCCCGCCCGCCCACGACGATCCGGTGCCCCGCCCGCGCCCAGTGCCCGGCCAGCGCGTCGGCCATCCCTCCCGTCCCCAGTACGCCGATCCTCATCGCCCGTTCCTTCCGTCCGGCTACGACTTCCCCACTTCCCCATCGACGCTAGGGACCGGGCCGGGCACCATCTGGTACGTGCCACCAGACGCCTTCCTCGCCGACTGCCGCGCCCGCCTCGCCTTCGACCTGCTCGCCAACACCTGGAACCCGGTGGTCCTCCGCTCCCTGCGCGACGGCCCCCACCGCCCGTCCGACCTGCGCCGCCACATCGGCGGCATCAGCTCCAAGGTCCTCACGGAAACCCTCCGCCGCCTCACCGCCGACGGCCTGGTCGAACGCCGCGCCGCCACCCCGTCCCGGGTCGAATACGCCCTCACGGACCTGGGCCGCACGCTGCTCGCCCCCATCGACGCGATGGGCGCCTGGGCCTTCGCCCACGGCGACGAGGTCCTGGCGGCGCGCGAGGAGACCTGCGTCCGGGCGCGGGGCGGGCGGTGACGCGTCGGGAATGTGCTCGGGGCAAGTAACGCACCCGGGCCGGACTTCGACGGGTGCCGTCGTGGTTCTCCGGCAGAGCTGGCATTCGGCGGTGTCGGGCTCGGGCGGTCTGGTGAGGAGCCCGTCCCGGGTCACCGGATCCACGTCCGGGCGGGCCCCGGCCTAGCGGCCCGTACGGCCACGGGCTGTTCGAAATGGAGCCCGTCGGGAGCGATGATCACCCTGCGGGGAGCGACGGATCGTTGCCGGAGGATGTCCTGGGCTTCGGCCCGGGTGGGGCTGGTCCAGGGCCGGGCCCACGGGTCGGCCGGGGTCGGCCGGGTCACCACGATGACGGCGGGTCGGCTTCGGCACAGCTTGAGTAAAGCCCGCACGGCGGCAATGAGGCTGGGGATAAGGTCACGCATACGACAGGTCAGCTCCTCGGAGGGCTGGTCGGTTGAGCCCCGGGTGACCGCTGCGAACGGTCGGTCGGGGCGTTTTGCATTTCTGTGGGGGTAGGTGGTCCCGGCTCCGTGCCGCGGGGGACGGTTGTACGGAGCCGGGACCCGTTCCCGGGCCCGGGGCGTGAGACCACCGAACCCGGGAGCTATCAGGCCCGCCGGGGCCGGACCGGGGCCCGCTTACGCGGCTTGGGGCACTCAGGATGCGCGTACAACGACGGACGAGACCCGGACGCCGAGAACCCCAGCATCAGCAGCGTCTCCTCGGTCCGCTCCACCAACCGCTCGCAGTACACGCAGTACTCCGGCGGACCACCGGACGACGCGGAAACGAGGATGTCGATCACGATCGGCCCCCGGGGACATCCCGGCAGCGAAGGCACCGGCAAGGCGGAAACCGCAACGGCTCCAACGGCAGACGATCACGGTCGGCCCCTACACAAACGACCGTCGGCGGCCCCCAGGTCCGCCCCGAGTCCCGGGAGACCCTGATGGTCATCCGGGGCCGGGCTTCTCCGCTCCGGGCATCTGACACCGTCACCGAGCGCTCCCGCACAGCCGGGAGATCGACATGCGGCGCTCAGCATCCGTCGGATGCCCGACGGAGGGTTCGCCTAGGAGAATCCGCACGCTCATCGTGCCCGCCTTCCTGATGCGGGGCCCGTGAACCAGGCCACCGGTCAGAAAGGAAACCGACGACCGGGATGGCAGGAGACCGGTGTCCGTGCGGCGTGCAAACCCTTTGCACGCCATGCAAGTGGTTTACGGGGACTCGCGTCCCGGCCGACGACGGGGCGAGAATCCAACTGGCTGGAGGGGATACGGAAGGTGGGAATTCATGACTGTGGACGCCCCGCACCCAGGCCGACGCACACCCTCGGCTCCGGTCGCCGGCGCACGGGGTGGTCCCGGTGGAATCGTCAGACTGGCCCGGGTCGCCGCAGGTCTCACCCAGGCCGAGTTGGGGGCGGCCACCGGCTACACAGCGGCTTCGATCTCCAGAATGGAGCGGGGCAAGCAACCGATGCGGGACATGGTCCTGTTACGGCGTATCGCCGAAGTGCTGGGCGTGCCGCCTCATCTGTTCGGGCTGGCTGCGGGGCACTCCCCTCCTGAGGCACACGAGTCGGGCCCTCATGTGCAGACCTCGGCAACTAGGGTGGCCGGAAAGCCGCCGCTAGGTGAAGAGGGTGATGATCCCGTGCGACGCCGCAACCTCCTGGCCGGACTCACGACGACAGCCGCGAGCGCCGTACTCGGTACGGCACCGGCACTCGCCGCCCCGACTCTTTCCGGGCTCGAGGACTTGTTGCTGCACCGAGGCGTCCCCGGCACCGGGATCGAGCCCACCCAGCAGTCGGTGGCGGCCGCGCTCGCTGCCTCACGACGAGAGTTCGCCGCCTGCCGCTACGACGCCCTGGCCCGCGCGCTGCCCGCCCGGATCGCCCTCGCCCGAGCGCTGGGGCAGCAGGGCGCGCCAGAGCAGTCGGCCACCGCAGTCGCCGAGTTGTACAACACCGCCACGCGGCTCTGCATCAAGCTCGGCGAGGACGGTCTGGCCGCAGTCACCGCCGACCGGGCCCTGACCGCCGCCCTGTCCGGGGCCGGGGCGCTGACCGTCGCCGAGGCGCACCGTATGGTCTCCAGCTCTTGGCGGCGCCAGGGGCACTACGCCCGCGCCACCGAGGTGGCCGTCACCGCCGCCCGGCAGCTCGCGGACGACCACGCGGCCCCGGAGGCCGAACGCCTCTCCGTGCAGGGCAATCTGTACGCCACCGCCGCGTACACCGCCGCCAAGCAGGGGGATCGGCACACAGCCCGGGAACTGATCTCCGAGGCCGAGGCCACCGCCACCCGGCTGGGCCGGGATGGTCAGCCGGGCGGCACCACCTACTTCGGCCCCAGCCAGGTCCTGCTGCACCGGATTTCCATCAGTCATCTCCTGGGCGATTGCGGACTCGCCGTCGAGCACGCCCGCCGGGTCGACGTCACCCGCCTCCCGTCGCCCGAACGCCAGGCGCGTTACTGGATCGACGTCGCCCGCGCCTTCGACCAGTGGGCCAAACCCGACCGGGTCTACCAAGCCCTCCTGGCCGCTGAGCGGGCCGCCCCGCAAGAAGTACGGCGCGGCTCGGTCCACCCCATGGCCACCGGCCTCCTCCGCCACGACCGCGCCCTCCCGGGCGTCCGCGCCTTCGCCAACCGCGTCGGCGCGCTGAACTGAACAGTCGGCATCGCCCCGGGCACCCTCGCCCATCAGAAGTGGCCTCCCGGTCGGATACGTCCGGCACCAGGCAGCCCGCCACTCGTTAGGGAATGCAGTTGATTCCGCCACCTCTTCCCCGCGCGTGCGGGGATGTCCCCAGTCCACTTGGCTGTGCAGGCCAAGTCATGAAGTCGTCCCCGCACGAGCGGGGTTGTGTTGCCTCGTGGGCGTCGAACCGAACCCTTCGGTTCGACGCCCACACGTGCGTGGTGGTCCGACACTGAACCGCACGCTTGGCGCCCTCTCGATCATCAGCCCGACTCACCGATAGCAGCCACCTCAACCAAGGGGACTGTTCTCCTCAACCGCGTAACCGGTGGACCAAGAGGTCGGTTAGCCCGAAAGCAGGTCGGCGACCGGTCTGTCCTACGAGCACCCGCTGGAGGAAGTAGGCGAGCATGGAACCAAGGCCTCCCTGGTGGTCCGATCCAGGGTGGTGGAATCTCCTCGTCAGCCTGGCCATCGCAGTCATCTCCTGACGCACGACCCCAGCAGGCCAGGCGCACGATGTCAGCTCGTCCTCGGATGAGCTCTCAAGAAAGCCTCACAACACCGAAGCGCCCCACCCGGCCACAACCGGATGGGGCGCTTCGTCGCAGGTGACCCGGGTGAACCCGGGGCCCGTCGTGGTAGGCCGCGTGGGACTCGAACCCACAACCAACGGATTAAAAGTCCGCTGCTCTGCCAATTGAGCTAGCGGCCCTCGGCCCGACCACACCTGAGCATAGCCCGAGCCGGAGCCGGAGCCGATCGGGTATCCCGTGGTAGGCGTGTGGCGGGTGGGGAAGGGCCGTCGCCGGGAGCGTGAGATGTCCCCGGCGGCGGCCCTCCGCGTCAGTGGAGCGAGGTGTACTTCTGCCAGCCCGTGCCCACCTGCGTGGGGGCCCCGAACGTGCCCGTGCCCGTACCCAAGTGCTGCCACAGGCGGCCCGAGGTGTCGCGGGAGAGCAGGTCCTGGCGGGTGTCGCCGTTGAGGTCGCCGACGCCAGCGAAGGACGTGTGGGTGGCGTGCCAGTCCTTCGCGACCAGGGTCTTCGCGCCGAGGGCCGACTTGCCCGTGCCGTTGAAGCGCCACAGTTCGCCGCCGCCGTCGCGGGCCAGCAGATCGGCGTGGCCGTCGCCGGTCACGTCGCCGGGGGCGATCAGGGTGAGGCCCTTGAAGGAGCCGGGGAGGCGGACCGGGGACGCCAGGGTGCCCTGTGCCGTCGTCGGGTAGAGGGAGAGCGTGCCGTCCGGCTTACGGGCCAGCAGATCGCCCCGGCCGTCGCCGGTCAGGTCGCCCGCCGGGAGCAGGGTGTCGAAGGCGCCGAAGCCCCAGCCGATCCGGACTCGAGGGGTCGCCGGGTCGGGCAGCGTTTCGCACAGGCCACGCTCGTAACGCCACAGTTCGCCCGCCGTGGTGCGGACCACCAGGCCATCGCAGCGCCCATTGTTCACTGCGCCCATGGGGACGACCGCGTTGATGTTCTTCCAGCCCTTGGAGACCTTCTGGACGGCACCGCCGGACGCGGCCTTCGTCAGGTTCTGGTGGGCCACGAGATCGCCACCGGTACGGGTGACCAGCTCCGGCAGCCCGTCGCCGTTGAAGTCGCGCGGGACATCCTTGCCGCCGCGCACGGTGAACTTTCCGCTGTCGTAGGTCTTGCCGTCGACCGTCAGCCACCACCAGTACGAGCCGTTGCGTACGGTACGGCCCGCCGCGTCCTTGCCGTCCCAGTCGATGTCGAGCTGGGCGCCGGAGCGCCGGACCCCTGCCTGCGGCAGCGTGGGTACGGTCGCACCCGCCGCGTCCTTGATCGTGATCGACCAGGTGGCCGCCGGGCGGCTGAGCTGCCAGCGGCCGTTCCACCGGCGGTCCACATAGGCGGGGTCGCCGTAGAAGTCGGCTTGGCCGTCGATCTCGGACTCGATCACCGTGACCGGGGCGCGCTCCACGTCCACCGGCTTGATCCGGATGCCCTGGTCGGTGGAGGCGTAGGCGACATGGCCGCCGAACTTGTCGACCGTCCACTTGCTGTTCGGGGGAAGGGTCGCGAACGGAGCCGTACCCCCGGTGTGAAGATCGGTGAGCCGGAGCTGGTCACCGTCCTGGCGGGCCACGAAGCCGTCGCCGAGGCGGGCCCGGCCGCCGGGGGCGACCGGAACGGTACGGCCGGTGGTGCGGTCCAGGACGCCCGCCTTGGTGGTGCCGCAGGCCCAGTAGAGCCAGCGGCCCACGGCCTGGAGGTCGTTCGGTACGCAGCCGGAGCCCAGCTTCAGCTCGGCGCCGGTCTTCTTGGTCTTGAGGTCGTACGGGACGACGTTCCCGGCGGTCTTCCCCGGTGTCCACAGGGTCGTGCCCCAGACCGACGCGGCCGTGTTCGCCCGCTTCAGCGCCACGTTGTCGGCGTAGTGCATCCGTACGTCGCCGATGTACTGGCGGCCGTCGCCGCCGGTCAGTACCGAGTAGCGGCCGGTGGTCTCGGTGATCCGTGCCGGAGCGGCTACGTCGACCCAGGCCAGGCTCGTGTCCCCGTTGGGCACGTGCAGCCCCGCCGAGGTGACGAAGGCGCTGCGGCCGTCGCCGAGGGAGTGCAGATCGCCCTGGAGCGCCTGAGTGCTCCGGTAGACCAGCCGTTGTTCCCCGATCACGGGGGTGCCGGAGCCGGACAGATCGTGCTGGTAGAGGGCGGGAAGGTCGGTGGTGGAGTGGGCGAAGTAGCTCAGCCGGTCGCCGCCCAGGGCGAGGCCCTGGATCTCCGCGTTCATCTGCGGTACGGCCCGGACCGTCGAGAGCCCGACCGTGCCGTCCGCACCCGCCGCGATCCGGCGTACGGCCCAGTCCGCGCCGCTCGTCCCGGCCGCGACCAGCACACTGCCGTCGGGGGCGGGAACCAGGTGCTCGGCCGCGTACCGGATGAGTTCGCGGGTCTCGCCGGAGTTGTCGATCGGGATCGCGTACAGCCTGGCTCCCCGGACATGCGGCTTCGCGTGCACTTCCAGTTGGCGGCTGAGGACGATCGTGTCGCCGACGACCGCGATCCCGCCGTAGGCGCGCTCGGCGCCGACCGGGTCGGGGAGCTTCGTGATGATCGGCGCCGCGTTCGGAGTGCGCAGATCGAGGGTGGTGACCTGCTTCCGCCACGGATCGAAGTCGGTTATCACGTGGTGCTCACCGAGTCGGCGGTAGCCGCCGGAGGGGCTCGGGGGCAGCTTGGCCAGCCGGGCGGTGCGGTAGTCCAGGACGTAGTCGGTGATCGTGCCGTTCTCGCGGATGCCGATCACGGCCGCGTATCCGGTCTGCTCGGCCTCGTAGGAGTCCACGTCGGCCTCGTTGACCGCCGGGAGGCCGGTGACCGGGCGCTCCTCGGTGGTGCCGTCGGCGGCACGCCGCAGGACGCTCATCGAGACGGCGGTGCCCTCGGTGTTCACCCGGTGGACGACGATCGAGTCGGCGGTGTGCGCGCCGCTGTACAGGGCGCCCTGGGGGAGCCGGTAGACCGTGTCCCCGCCGGTCGCCAGGTCGGTGACGGTGACGGTGACCGTGCCGTCGGCCGCCAGGTCCTCCTGGTCCCGGAGACCGGAGTGGCCACGACGCTGGCCCAGGTCGGCGGAGATGTCCCGGACCTCGCCCGTGGCCCGGTCGAACCACTTGTGGTCCTTGCCCCGGCCCTCCTCACGGGCCAGATAGCCGGTCGCACCCGCCTCGGTGAGCACCACCTCACGGGGGAGGTAGCGCGACAGCGGCGGCAGAACCGCCTCCGCCGACGCGGCACCGGACTGCTGCGGCGCGACCGGCGCGGCCGGTGCGGCAGGCGCCGCCGTGGCCGCCGGGGCCACGGCGGTGACCAGGCCCGCGCCGAGGGCGACGGTGACGGCGGTCGCGACGGTGCGTCCGGTGGCCGTACGAGCACAAGAACGGCCGAAACGATTCTGCAAAGAAGCCCTCCCCAGGGGTTCGCGAACCGCGCGGCGACAGGGGTCAGTACGGCGGATCCGCGAAGCGTCAGTCAGTGGTGTGGCCCGGAGGCGGGAGGAGCGACCGGACGACCGGCGCTGCGCAAGCGGATACCCCGACCTCGGGCGGCGCCATGCTAGCAACGGGGCAGGGTGGCCGAAAAGGCCATTACACAGGGATATTCGGCGGTGGTACGGGACAGGGCCCGCACCCCTCGTGGGGTGCGGGCCCTGTCCGGGAACCCTGCTGACCTCGGGTCAGCCGTTGCGCTTCCAGCGCGGCTTGTCGTCGCGGCGGGCGAACGAGCCGGAGGAGCCGGACGTGCTGCCGCCCCGGTGGTCGTCGCGGCGGCCGTACGGACGGTCCGAGGAGCCGGCGCGGAAGCCGCCGGAGGGGCGGTCGTCGCGGCGGTCGCGGTTGAACGGACGGTCGCTGCCCCGGTGGCCGCTGGGACGGTCGTCCCGGCGGAAGCCGCCCGACGGACGGTCGTCACGACGGAAGCCACCACGGTCGCCGCCGCGGTCGCCGCCGCGGTCGTCACGACGGTCGTCGCGGCGGAAACCGCCGGAGGGCCGGTCGTCACGGCGGTCACGGTTGAACGGACGGTCCCCGCCCCGGTCGTCCCGGCGGAACCCGCCACGGTCGCCACCGCGGTCGTCACGACGGTCGCGGTCGAACGGCCGGTCGTCACGGCGGTCACGGTTGAACGGACGGTCCCCGCCCCGGTCGTCCCGGCGGAAGCCACCACGGTCGCCACCGCGGTCGCCGCCCCGGTCGCCACCGCGCTCGCGGTCGAAGGACCGGCCACCGCCGCGGCGGTCGAAGTTGCCCCGGTCGTCCCGGCGCTCGAAGGACCGCTCGCGCTCCTCGCGCGCCCGGCGCTCCTCGCGCTCCTGCTTGGCGGCGGCAGCGGCGGCCTCCGCCTCGAGCTCGGCCTCGACCGCGCCGGTCACCTCGGCGACCGCGGCCTCGGGGTCGTCGCCCCGCTCGCGGGCGGCCCGGGCCACCAGCCGGTCGGCCTCGTCGCGCAGCTCGACCGCGCGGCGCTGCACCCGCTCCAGCTGCCGGTTGAGGTCGGCGACCTCGCGCTCGGCCTGCTTGGCGGCGTTGTTCGCGGAGTCGGCCTGGACCTCGGTCAGGGACCGGGCGCCGGTGATCTCGGCGACCTCGGGGTCGAAGGCACCGGCGCCGCCCACGATGTGGCGGGAGGCGTCGACGCCCGCGTCCTCCATCAGCCGGAAGATCTGCCGGCGCTGGTGGGGCAGGGAGAGGGAGACGACCGTACCGGAGCGGCCCGCGCGGGCGGTCCGGCCGGAACGGTGCAGGTAGTCCTTGTGGTCACCGGCCGGGTCCACGTTGAGGACCAGGTCGATGCCGTCGACGTGGATACCGCGGGCGGCCACGTCGGTGGCGACGAGCACGTTCACGTACCCGTCCTTGAAGTCGGCGAGGGTCCGGGTCCGGGCGCCCTGCGTCATACCGCCGTGCAGCGCGTCGGCCTTCACACCGGACTCGCGCAGCTGCTCGGCGACGCGGTCGGCGCCGAGCTGGGTACGGACGAAGATGATCGTCCGGCCCTTGCGGGCGGCGATCGCGGAGGTGACCGGGGCCTTGTCCTTGGGCTTCACGACCAGGACGTGGTGGGTCATGGTGGTGACATTGCCCTGGGCACTGTCGACCTCGTGGCTGACCGGGTCGGTCAGGTACCGCTTCACCAGGGTCGCGATCTCGTTCTCCATGGTGGCGGAGAAGAGCATCCGCTGGCCGTCGGCCGGGACCTGGTCCAGCAGCTCGGTGACCTCGGGCAGGAAGCCCAGGTCGGACATCTGGTCGGCCTCGTCGAGGACCGCGACCTGGACCTGCTCCAGGGAGCAGGCGCCCCGGTTGATGACGTCCCGCAGCCGGCCCGGGGTGGCGACGAGGACGTCGACGCCCCGCTCCAGCGCGTAGATCTGGTTGCCCATGGACGTACCGCCGCAGACGACCTTCATCTTCAGGCCGAGGACGTCGCCGTACGGCTGAAGGGCGTCGGCGACCTGCATCGCCAGCTCACGGGTCGGGGTCAGGATGATGCCGCGGGGCTTCTTCTTCTCGGTGCGGCCTTCCGCGAGGGTGGCCAGCAGGGGAAGACCGAAGGAGAGCGTCTTGCCGGAGCCGGTACGGCCACGGCCGAGGATGTCCTTTCCGGCCAGGGCGTCCGGAATGGTCGCGGCCTGGATCGGGAAGGGGGTGGTCACACCGTTCTGGCCGAGCTTGCGGACGACGCCCTCGGGCAGACCGAGGTCCGCGAAGGTGATCTGCGGCTCGGCGTCTTCGACATCGGCGTCGTCGGCCGCGTCGTCGTCCTCGGCACGGAGGTCGTCCGCGTCATCGGCGGCGTCATCGGCCGCCACGATGTCGGTGTCGGTGTCGGTGTCGACGGAGTCGGTCGGCTCGGCCGCGATCTCGACCGGAGCGATGTGCTCGGGGTGCTCGGGGTTCTCGGTGCTCTCGGCGGGAGTGGTGTTCTCGACCGGCTCGACAGCGTGATCAGAAGTGAAAGTGGACATGCGAAATGCGAAACCTTCCGGAGTCTCGGCACGCGCCCGAACTCCGTGATTTCACACACGACCGCCTCGATGCGGTCCGCCACGGCTGGGAAATACGCGCCACACGGCGCGCTCTTCCGGCGCCGGGCAATGGGATCAAACGATCTACCACCATACGCACCCTCCCCGGTCCGAGGCAAACCGCTCGGGCGTGACCCCCGTTACACGCGCCCGCCGCGCGCCCCGCGCGCTCCGTCGCCGTACGCGTCCGTACGCGTCCGTACGGTCACCGGGCGACCCGGCGGCGACCGTCGGGCGGTACCGCCGGAGCAGCACGGCCCGACGGGCCCGGCACGCGCCCGGCCGGGATCACACCGGGCCCGGCCGGGGAGACACCTCGGGCCGGACCGCCAGCTCCGGCCCCGCCACCTCCGCGAGCCGCATCGCACCCGCGTGCACCTCGGGCGCCGAAGACGCGGACGGCGGGTCCGTCGGCTGGGGCTGCGGCGAGGTCGGCGGATCGACCGGGGGGTCCACCGGCGGATCCACCGGGGGCTGGGTCGGCTCCTCGGAGTGCGTGGGGCGCGCGGTCGGGCCGGGCGCCCCCGGCTGCTGCGGCCGGGGGCGCTCCACCGGCTTGCCCGGCCGCTCCGCCTCCGGACCGGTGGAGGCGCTGGGGCTCGGCGACAGCTCCGGCTTGCCGCCCTTCGCCGCCTTTCCGTCGGCCCCGGCGACCGCCGGGTGCCGGTGGCCGCCGCCCGCGTGCCGTCCGCCGCCCGGGCGTTCGTAGCCGCCGTCCGGTTCCGCGACCGTGTCGCGCCGGTCGGGCGTACCGCTGGGGGCGGGCTCGGCCCGCTCGTCGTCGCCGACGCTCATGCACCCGGTCGAAGCGGCCAGGGCGAGGGAGACGGCGAAAGCGGCGGCCAGACGACGGCCGGGGACGGGGAGCTGGCGCACGGGGGCACCTCCGGGCAGGACGGGGACGGCGGGGACAGGGGGCGCGCGTCGAGCGCCCGGCGCTCAAGGGCGCGCGGGAGCGCGTTGCGCACCGCGCGCGGGGCTCGGCCCCGTACGCGGGTCTTCCTGCCCAACTCCCGGCGGGCCACCGGGGACACGCCCTCCCCGGCGCCTTGGCTGCTCCGGGGCACCGGCCCACTACCCGGGCCGCGTCCAGCCGCCTGATGTCGCTGGCGGTCCGCACCCCGGTGGGTGGCTTGTGTCGCAGTTCCCCGAGCCCGTAAAAGCGCTCTCCCCCGGCACCGCTCCCTATGCCTTCGGCAACGGGGGACCCCCGGCGCCTTGGCTGCTCCGGGGCACCGGCCCACTACCCGGGCCGCGTCCAGCCGCCTGATGTCGCTGGCGGTCCGCGCCACCGTCGTGGCTGGTCGCGCAGTTCCCCGCGCCCCTGAAAACCCCTACCCGGCGCCGCTGAAAGGGGCCCGCCTCTCCGCAAGAGCGGTCGGGAGGGCAACCCAGGGGCTCGGGGAACTGCGAGACGAGCCACCCACCGGCGCGGGGTCGGCAATGAGCGGGTGCGGAGCACACACCGGCCCCGGGGCGAACCGCTCGGCGGAAGGGCTAGGTCGCCAGTTCGAAGGCGAGGATCAGTGCTGCAGTGCCCGCCAGGACCGACGCCGTAGCGTTCGCGAGGGCGACCCGCCATCGGGCCGTCCCGGCGAGGCGGAAGGTCTCGTAGGAGAAGGTCGAGTACGTGGTGAGCGCGCCGCACAGGCCCGTGCCCAGCAGGGCGTACAGCTCGGTGGAGACGGCGGCGCCCGCGACCGCGCCGAGGATCGCGCAGCCGGTGACGTTGACCGTGAACGTGCCCCAGGGGAACGCCGTGGTGTGCCGGGACTGGATCGCGCGGTCGGTCAGATAGCGCAGTGGCGCGCCCACGGCGGCGCCGATCGCCACCAGCAGCCAGGTCACGGGTCCCCCGCTCCGGCCCGGCGGGTCAGCAGGACCGCCGCCCACACCGCGCCGAGGCAGCCGACGAGCGTCCCGGCCAGATACCCGAAGGCCGTCAGGGGCTGTTCGCGGGCCAGCAGCTCCCGGATGTCGAGGGCGTAGGCGGAGAAGGTGGTGAATCCGCCGAGTACCCCGGTTCCGGCGAACGGGCGGATCAGCGGGTGCGGATTCCGGCCGCCCTCGGCGACCAGGACCATCAGCACCCCGATCAGGAACGACCCCAGGAGGTTGACCGCGAGCGTCGCGAGGGGGTCGTCGGCGGGCCGGGCGCGTACCACCGCGTACCGGGCCAGCGCCCCGACCGCACCACCCGCCGCGACGGCCGCGACCACCAGCACGAGGTGCGCCCCGGCGGTCTCGGCCCGCTGGGCGGGCACCCGGAGATCGACGTCCGGATCGATCGGCAGGGACGAGGGGGTACGAGGCGGGGCACCGGAATCCGCAGGGCCCCGGTCCGGCGCCCCCGGCGGCTCCGACGACCCCGGCTGCTCCGGCCCCCCGGTCATCCGTAGCCCAGCGCGTGGAGCCGGTCGTCGTCGATCCCGAAGTGGTGGGCGATCTCGTGCACCACCGTGATCTCGGTCTCCTCGACGACCTCCTCCCGGCTGGCGCACATCCGCAGCGTCGGCCCCCGGTAGATCGTGATCCGGTCCGGCAGCACCCCGGCGTACCACTCGCCCCGGTCGGTGAGCGGAGTCCCCTCGTACAGTCCGAGCAGTTCGGGATCGTCGGGGGACGGCTCGTCCTCGACGAACACCGCGACGTTGTCCATCAGCCGCGTCAGCTCGGGCGGGATCCGGTCCAGCGCCTCGGCGACCAGTTCCTCGAACTCCTCGCGCGTCATCTCCAGCACCCGGCCATTGTCACGTACCCCGGCCGAAACGCGACCGGGCGCCCGGCCGTACGCCCCCGCGCCCCGGGTCCGGCACCCCCGGACTCCCGCATACCGGGCGGGGCGGTGGGGCATACGGGCCCAATGACAGGCCCGTCGGAACCGCCCAGGCAGCCCCGGATCCGTGTCGCGCCCGGGATCCGTACCGCCGCGTCCCGAGCGATCCGAGCGATCCGTACGCCCCGGCTCACGAGACGGCGCCCCGCGGACACCGGGCCCGCGGACACCCGGCTGGCAGAAGCCGCGCCCCGGCCCTGGGCCCGGGCCGTCGGACTGGTGGCCGTGGCGCTGCTCGGCGCCTGGCTGGGGCTGCTGGTCGTGGGCAGTGTCCACACCCGGGTGGGGCCGATGGAGACCAGCATGACGCTGCGGCCCGATCTCTCCGGCGGGACCCGGATCAACATCTCCCCGCTCGGCGCGCTGGACCTCGACTCGCATACCGCGCCGCTCCGGCTCGACGTCGACGTCGAGCAGCTCGACCCGGCCCGTTCCACGGCCCTGGTGG
Organism: Streptomyces sp. NPDC006798; assembly: GCF_040635975.1. NCBI lineage: Bacteria > Bacillati > Actinomycetota > Actinomycetes > Kitasatosporales > Streptomycetaceae > Streptomyces > Streptomyces sp. NPDC006798. The sequence goes on along the minus strand of NZ_JBEYIS010000050.1, from coordinate 33,621 downwards.
AGCATCCGGAACGGCTCTCGGGGCTGGGCGACGAGGTCGCGGCCGATGTCGTCGACGGCACGACCGAGCTGGCCGTACGGTCGGTGACGGCGGTCGTCGCCGGGGCCACCGCCCTCGGGCTCGCGGTCTACCGCCGGCCCCGCCGGGCGCTGGCCGCCGGGGGCCTCGCCCTCACCCTGCTGGCGGGGTCGTCGGCGACGGCCCTGGCGACCTGGAATCCCAAGTCCGTCCTCGAACCCCGCTTCTCCGGGCTGCTCACCAGCGCGCCGTCGCTGGTCGGCAACGCCCGTTCGATCGTCACCGAGTTCGACGTCTACCAGCAGGAGCTGGCCCGGCTGGTGACCAATGTGACCAAGCTGTACGACGCCACGTCGACGCTGCCCGCCTACCGGCCCGACCCGAGCGCCATCCGGGTCCTGCACGTCTCCGATCTCCATCTCAATCCGGCCGCCTGGCACATCATCGCGTCGCTCGTGGAGCAGTACCGGATCGATGTGATCGTGGACTCCGGCGACACCATGGACCACGGCAGCGGCGCCGAGAACGCCTATCTCGACCCGATCCAGGACCTGGGCGCGCCCTATGTGTGGGTCCGCGGCAATCACGACTCCCGGCTCACCCAGGCATATCTGACCCGGCTGCGGAACGTCACCGTGCTGGACGAGGGCCGGGCGGCGACCGTCGGCGGGCTGCGGATCGCGGGGACGGGCGATCCGCAGTTCACCCCGGACCGCTCGGCGGTCCAGGGGGGCGATCCGGCCGAGCGGCTGGCGGGTATCCGGCTGGCGTCGGCGATCCGGGACCAGGCGCGCGCGGGCACCCCGGTGGACATCGCGGTGGCGCACAACCCGGTGGCCGCCCGGGAGACCGACGGCACCGTGCCGCTGGTGCTCGCCGGGCATCTGCACCGGCGGCAGGTGGAGGTGATGAAGCTCGGCACCCGGCTGAAGGTGGAGGGGTCGACCGGTGGCGGCGGGCTGCGGGCGGTCCAGAACGAGAAGCCGGAGAAGGTCCGGGCCTCGGTGCTCTATCTGGACCGTTCCACCAAACGGCTGCGGGCCTGGGACGAGATCACCCTGGGCGGTCTGGGACTGACGACGGCCGAGGTCAGCAGGCATCTGCCGGAGGAGAACCGGCCCGGGGCGAAGCCGTCGCCCGGCCCCTTCCCGAAGCCCGCCGGAGGCCCCGGTTCCCCGGCCCCGTAAACCGTTTTGGCGATACCTCCCGCCATCCCATATGCTTCTCACGTCCCCGACGCGCTGCGAAGCGCCCAGGCGGGCCCTTAGCCCTCATCGTCTAGTGGCCCAGGACGCCGCCCTTTCAAGGCGGTAGCACGGGTTCGAATCCCGTTGGGGGCACGCAACACCTGTGCGAGAATAAACCCTCGTACAGTACGCATCACCTGGTCCTGTGGAGCAGTTTGGAGTGCTCGCCACCCTGTCAAGGTGGAGGCCGCGGGTTCAAATCCCGTCAGGACCGCTACAACTCGCGCGAAGGCCGAGAAGGCTCGATCCGCACAGTTGTACGGCTGGGTAGCTCAGTTGGTACGAGCGACCGCCTGAAAAGCGGTAGGTCGCCGGTTCGATCCCGGCCCCAGCCACCTCGATCGAAGGCCCCGTCCAGTGGACGGGGCCTTCGTCGTTCCTAACCCTCCTCCGCGGAAGACGGGGCGGCGGTTTCGGATTCGGTACGGCGCCGGGCCCGGAGCGCCAGTACGGCACCGGCCGCCGCCACCACGCCCACCAGCAGCGCCCAGTCCGGTACGGCGGCGCCCACCTCGCCCGCCCACTGCTCGGCGGCGAAGGAGCGGTCGACGGAGACCAGGCCCGGCAGGGTCGTCGCCCCGTCGAAGACCAGGAAGAGGACGCCGAGGACGATGAAGAACACCCCGGACACCAGGGATGTGGTGTGCAGCCGGAACCGGCCGACGGTCAGGCCCCGGCCGCGCAGCCAGCGCCGGGAGCCCAGGTCGTACCGGTCCCAGAGCAGGGCGAGGAAGAACAGCGGTACGGCCATGCCGAGGGCGTAGACCGCGAGCAGCAGCCCGCCGTAGACGGGGCTGCCGCTGAACGCGGCGACCGTCAGCACACTGCCGAGGATCGGCCCGGCGCAGAAGCCCGCGAAGCCGTAGACCAGGCCGAGGGCGTAGACGGGTGCGGCCGTGGTGGGGCGGATCCGGCCGGAGACCGCCGCCAGCCGCCGGGAGGCGAAGCCGAGCCCGAGGATCTGGGCGACCCCCAGGGCGATGATCAGCCAGCCGCCGACGGAGACCAGCAGATCGCGGTTGCCGTAGAAGAAGCGGCTGGCGTACGACCCGGCGACGCCGAGCGGGACGAGGGTGGTGGCGAGTCCGGCGTAGAAGATGCCGGTACGGGCCAGCAGCCGGCCCGCCGAGTCGAGGGAGTAGGCGAAGAAGGCCGGGAGCAGCAGGGCGCTGCACGGGCTGATCAGGGCGAGGAGGCCGCCGAGGAAGGCGGCCAGATATCCGATCTCGGGCACGGTCAGGACTTCTTCGCGCCGGAGCCGCCCGCCGCCGCGAGGGCGCTCTCGATGGCCTCGGTGAAGGTCTCCTCGGGCTGGGCGCCCGCGATCGGGCTGCCGTTGATCAGGAAGGACGGGGTGGAGGAGACCCCGAGGCCGTACGCCTCGTCCTGGTCGCGCTTGACGGACTTCCGGGCCTCGTCGCTCTCCATGTCCCGGGCGAACCGGCCGAGGTCGGGTACTCCGGCCTCCTGGGCGAGGGTCGTCACCCGGTCGGCGGAGAAGCCCTTCTCCTTGGCGCCCTTGGCGAAGGCGGCGGCGTGGAACTCCCAGAACTTGCCCTGCTGTCCGGCCGCCCAGGCGCCGCGCGCGGCGTTCTCGGACGGCTCGCCGAAGATCGGGAAGTTCCGCCACTCGATCCGCAGATCGCCCTTCTCGACATAGTCGGCGATCAGTCCGGGCTCGGTGTCGCGGGCGAACTTGCCGCAGTAGCCGCACTGGAAGTCGGCGTACTCGATGAGGACGACGGGCGCGTCGGCGCGGCCGATGGCGAGCTTGTCCCCGGCGTCGCGGCGGGCCAGCTTCTCCAGCTCGGGGAAGGCGCCGGTCTTCTCCTCGACGACGGCGCCCGCGCCGCCGGTCCGCTCGGCGCCGGGGGTGGCGGTGCCGCCGGACCGCACGGTGGTGGTCGTGGGGTCGTCGGGGCGGGTCGCGCTGTAGGAGGCGAGGCCGAGCAGCAGTGCGGCGGTGGCGACGCCCGCGCCGATCAGCAGCGGCTTGCGCCGGGTGGCGGCGGACGGCTTGCCGGCGGAGGGCCGGGGGGAGGGGGGCGTGGCGGGGGACGACATGACTGAGGCTCCTGTGACGAGTGGTGCGTGACGAGTACGTACGGACGGGAACAGCGGAAGGGACGAACCGGGGCGAAAGCCCCGGGCGAGGGCGCGCCTTCCCGTTCTACATCCGCAGGATCGACAGCTCCTCCGGCGAGCGGGGCCCCAGCGGCGGTGGCCGCCCGGAGCCGGCGGGCCCGCCCGCGAGGTGGGCCCGGGTGGGCTGGGGCGCGGCGCAGTGGGGGACGTACGGGACGGGCGGCGGCTCGTACGCCGACGCCCCGCGCGGCGGGGTGGCGGGCTGCGCGTCCCGCTCGCCGCCCCCGGTACCGCTGCCGCAGCCGGGGATTCCGGCGGGCGCGGTCGCCACGGTCCGCTCCCCCGTGTCGTGCCCTCCCGTCCCGGCCCGCAGCCCGGGGCAGAGCGCCAGCAGTACGGCGACCAGCAGCGCGAGGGCGAGCCCGGCGGCGTACGGCCGGGGCACCCCGGGTGTCGTGAATGCCGCGGGGGATGTCCCGGGGGCGGTACGCGACCGGGCCCGAGCCGCGCCGGCGGCGCCGGGCCGCGTCCGTACGCGCGAGACCCCGGCCGTGCGTGTCCGTGTCCGTACCGGCGCCGCGCCCGTACGCCCCCGTACAAGAGACGCCGCGCCCGTACGCGCCCGTACCCGCGGCCCGGCCAGGGCACGGCTCGGCGGGTGCGGCACGGCGGCGGTTCCCCTCGGGTCGTCCGGTCCCGCCGGGCGGCGGCGGGAGTGAGGCGGATGATCGCTCCATACTGCACCAGATCCGAGGGGTGAAATGCGGTCGCCCTCCGTTTCCCGGGGGTGCGATGCTGGAGACCGTATGTCTACTTCCTTCGCCGACCTTCAGACGCTGCTGGCCGGGGTCTCCCTGCGGGACTCCCACCGGCTGGGCCGCCGTCTCGAAGGCGCTCGCCGCATCCGTAAGCCCGAGGCGCGGCAGGCCGTGCTGGACGAGATCGCCGCCGAGGGGGAGAAGGCCGCGGCCCGGATCGCCGCCCGGGCGGGCCGGGTCCCCGAGGTCAGCTATCCGGAGCAGCTTCCGGTCAGTCAGAAGAAGGACTCCATCCTGGAGGCGATACGGGACCACCAGGTCGTGATCGTCGCGGGTGAGACCGGCTCCGGCAAGACCACCCAGATCCCGAAGATCTGTCTGGAGCTGGGCCGGGGCGTCCGGGGCATGATCGGGCACACCCAGCCCCGCCGGATCGCGGCCCGTACCGTCGCCGAGCGCGTCGCGGACGAGCTGAACACCCCGCTCGGCGAGGCCGTCGGCTGGAAGGTCCGCTTCACCGACCAGGTCGACCAGGGCTCCACCTTCGTCAAGCTGATGACGGACGGCATCCTGCTCGCCGAGATCCAGACCGACCGCGAGCTGCGCGCCTACGACACGATCATCATCGACGAGGCGCACGAGCGGTCCCTGAACATCGACTTCCTGCTCGGCTATCTGGCCCAGCTGCTGCCGAAGCGGCCGGACCTGAAGGTGATCATCACCTCGGCCACCATCGATCCCGAGCGGTTCTCCCGGCACTTCGGCGACGCGCCGATCATCGAGGTCAGCGGGCGGACGTATCCGGTCGAGGTGCGGTACCGGCCCCTCCTCGAAGAGGACTCCACCGACAGCGACCGGGACCAGATCACCGCGATCTGCGACGCCGTCGAGGAGCTGATGGGCGAGGGGAAGGGCGACATCCTCGTCTTCCTCTCCGGTGAGCGCGAGATCCGGGACACCGCGGACGCGCTCAACAAGAGACAGCACCGCTTCACGGAGGTCCTGCCGCTGTACGCCCGGCTCTCCCACGCCGAGCAGCACCGGGTCTTCCAGCCGCACACCGGGCGCAGGATCGTTCTGGCGACCAATGTCGCGGAGACGTCCCTGACCGTCCCCGGTATCAAGTACGTGATCGACCCCGGCACCGCCCGGATCTCCCGCTACAGCCACCGCACCAAGGTGCAGCGGCTGCCGATCGAGCCGGTCAGCCAGGCCAGCGCCAACCAGCGCAAGGGCCGCTGCGGCCGGACCTCCGACGGCATCTGTATCCGGCTCTACTCGGAGGACGACTTCGAGGCCAGGCCCGAGTTCACGGACGCCGAGATCCTGCGGACCAATCTGGCGTCGGTGATCCTCCAGATGACGGCCGCCGGGCTCGGCGACATCGAGAAGTTCCCCTTCATCGACCCGCCGGACCACCGCAATATCCGCGACGGCGTCCAGCTGCTCCAGGAGCTGGGGGCGTTCGACCCCGTACAGAAAGACCCCAAAAAGAAGCTCACTCCGCTCGGCCGGAAGCTGGCCCAGCTCCCCGTCGATCCCCGGCTCGCCCGGATGGTGCTGGAGGCCGACAAGAACGGCTGTGTCCGCGAGGTGATGGTGATCGCCGCCGCGCTCTCCATCCAGGATCCCCGGGAACGGCCCGCCGAGAAGCAGACCCAGGCCGATCAACAGCACGCCCGGTTCAAGGACGAGACCTCCGATTTCCTGGCCTTCCTCAACCTCTGGCGGTACGTCCGCGAACAGCAGCGGGAACGCGGCTCGTCCAGCTTCCGCCGGATGTGCAAGCAGGAGTATCTGAACTTCCTGCGGATCCGTGAGTGGCAGGACATCTACGCCCAGCTCCGGTCGGTCGCCAAGTCGATGGGGATCCACGTCAACGAGGACGACGGGCCGGAGTCCGGGGTCCATGTGTCGCTGCTGGCGGGGTTGCTGTCGCATATCGGCTTGAGGGATACCGACGCGAAGAACGAGTTCCTGGGGGCGCGGGGCGCCAAGTTCGCCGTCTTCCCGGGCTCCGCGCTGTTCAAGAAGCCGCCCCGGCTGGTGATGTCCGCCGAGCTGGTCGAGACGTCCCGGCTCTGGGCCCGGGTCAACGCGAAGATCGAGCCCGAGTGGGTCGAGCCGCTGGCCCAGCACCTCCTCAAGCGGACCTACTCCGAACCCCACTGGGAGAAGGACCAGGCCGCGGTGATGGCGTACGAGAAGGTCACGCTCTACGGCGTGCCGATCGTCGCCCAGCGGAAGGTCAACTACGGCCGGATCGACCCCGAGACCTCCCGGGACCTTTTCATTCGCAATGCCCTCGTCGAGGGCGACTGGCGGACCCACCACAAGTTCTTCGCCGACAACCGGCGCCTCCTCACCGAGGTCGAGGAGCTGGAGCACCGGGCCCGCCGCCGGGACATCCTGGTCGACGACGAGACCCTCTTCGACTTCTACGACCAGCGGGTCCCGGCACATGTCGTCTCCGGCGCGCACTTCGACTCCTGGTGGAAGCAGAAGCGCCGGGACGAGCCCGAGCTGCTCGACTTCGAGCGCGAGATGCTCATCAACGAGAAGGCCGGCGCGGTCACCAAGGACGACTATCCGGACTCCTGGCGGCAGGGGCGGCTGAAGTTCCGGGTGACGTACCAGTTCGAACCGGGCGCCGACGCGGACGGCGTCACCGTCCATATCCCGGTCCAGGTACTGAACCAGGTCACCGACGAGGGCTTCGACTGGCAGATCCCCGGACTCCGCGCGGAGGTCGTCACCGAGCTGATCCGCTCCCTCCCCAAGCCGATCCGCCGTCACTACGTCCCGGCGCCCGACTACGCCAGGGCGTTCCTGGAGCGGGCGGTACCCCTCCAGGAGCCGCTGACGGCGACCCTGGCCCGGGAGCTGAAGCGGATGGTCGGCGTCCCGGTCGACGCCGCCGACTTCGATCTGGCGAAGATCCCCGACCATCTGAAGATCACCTTCCGGATCGTCGACGAGCGGCGGCGGAAGCTGGCCGAGGCGAAGGAGCTGGAACCCCTCCGGCTCCAGTTGCGCCCCAAGGCCCGCAAGGCCCTCTCGGAGGCCGCGGCGGGGGCCGCCGGGCCCTCGGGCGAGTCCATCGAGCGCAAGGGGCTCACGGACTGGACCATCGGCACGCTGACCAAGGTCTTCGAGACCCGGCGGGCCGGGCAGCCGGTGAAGGCGTACCCGGCGCTGGTCGACGACGGCGACACCGTGTCCGTACGGCTCTTCGACACCGAGGCCGAGCAGCGGGCCGCGATGTGGCGGGGCACCCGCAGGCTGATCCTGCGCAACATCCCGGTGAACCCGGCCAAGTTCGCCTCCGACAAGCTGAGCAACCAGCAGAAACTGGCGCTCTCCGGCAACCCCCACGGCTCCAACCAGGCCCTCTTCGAGGACTGCGCGACCGCCGCCGCCGACAAGCTGATCGCCGACCACGGCGGGCCCGCCTGGGACGAGGAGACGTACCGGAAGCTGTACGACGCCGTACGCGCCGATCTGGTCGACGTCACCGTCCGCACGGTGGGGCAGGTCCAGCAGGTGCTGGCCGCCTGGCAGGCGTGCGAGCGGCGGCTCAAGGCCACCACGAGCCCGGCGCTGCTCCCCAACGCCGCGGACGTCCGCGCCCAGCTCGACACGCTGGTGCCCGCCGGGTTCGTCACCCTCACCGGACTGGCCAGGCTGCCCGACCTGATGCGCTATCTGGTCGCGGCGGACCGGCGGCTGACCCAGATGCCGGCCGCCGTCCAGCGGGACACCGCGCGGATGGAGAAGGTCCACGACATGCGGGACGAGTACGCCTGGCTGCTGGAACAGCTCCCGCAGGGCCGGCCCGTGCCGAAGGACGTCACGGCGATCCGCTGGATGATCGAGGAGCTGCGGGTCAGCTACTTCGCCCACGCCCTGGGGACGGCGTACCCCGTCTCCGACAAGCGGATCGTGAAGGCCGTGGACGCGGCGGCGGCGGCGTACGGGACCGGGGCGCGCTGAGCCCCTCCGGGGCGGGGTCCCGGGCCTGCTCCGGACCCCGTGGCCTGTGACGGCGCCGTCACACAAAGCGAGTTCGACCGGAGCGGCGGTGCTGCTGTATTGTCCTTCTCGCAGCCCAGCGCAGGAATCGGGCCGCGAAATCTGGTCCTGTGGAGCAGCTTGGAGTGCTCGCCACCCTGTCAAGGTGGAGGCCGCGGGTTCAAATCCCGTCAGGACCGCGTTTCTTTTCTTCCGAGAGGCCCGCATCTTCTGGTGCGGGCCTCTCGCATGCGCCCGCATCTCGCCTGCGGCGCCGCGCCGTTCCCATGCCCCTCGAACGCCGGCCTCGCGCCCGCCCGTGGCTTGTCGCGCAGTTCCGCCCCCTATGCCTTCGGCGATGGGGGGGACCCCCCATCGCCTTGGCCCTCCATAGCGCCGCACCGCCCCCGAATGGATTCCCGGCCCCGGGAAGGCCGAGGCGCCGGGGGTCCCCCACCGTCCGCACGCAACCGGTCGCGGAGGGGCCGGCTCCGAACCCGCCCCGGGAGCCGGGACCTTGGTCCCGGAGGTCGGGGACCTCCGCGCCGTGACGGGGGCCTCGGCCAATGACACGCTCGACGTTGGCAAGGGTTGCAGCATGTGACGGGTGTCACCGTATAGGTTTTGCGCAGGCGGGTTTTTAGGCACCACTTACAACCGACCAATTTAATATGTGCCATTGCACTCCCCCGATAAGTCCCCCTCCCCGGGCATATGAAAATCGCGCTGGACTCGAAGGAGTCCAGCGCGATCGACGACCGGCGTCCCGTTGGGGCGGGGCGCCCGTCAATGGAGCTCAAGGGTGGGCTCACCAGGATGGGGGTCCCGGAAACGCCCGGATCCGGAAGGGTCGCGGCTTTGCGGCCGGACCCGCCGGGACGAGACTTACGCCTCGCTGCGCTGCTGCGGAATGCCCGCCAGCAGGGCGCGTACCTCTGCCTCGCGGTACCGGCGGTGTCCACCGAGGGTACGGATGGACGTGAGCTTGCCTGCCTTCGCCCAGCGGGTGACCGTCTTCGGGTCCACGCGGAACATCGTGGCAACCTCAGCCGGGGTCAACAGCGGCTCGGCGTCAGGGGTGCGAGCGGTCATGAGCGGCCTCCTCGGGAGAACCGAACCTTCTCGGTTCTTTCCTCTAAATTCTGCACCTTGACCCGCGTTGCCCGAAATGGCGGATGCGGGTTGAGTCGGTTATAGGACGAACGGCTTGTCCTCGGCACTACAACTACACCATCTGTCCAGCCGCCACGGCCAAACCGTTGGAATTGCCCTCCGAGGTGTTCATCAGCGGCGGAACGCCGATGGACCATGCCATAGCGGACAGTTACCCCACGGTGACAACCAGTCACAGAGCGATCAGGAGCCATCAGACCCCCCATAGAGCACAATGCCGAGCGTTCCGCCCTTACTTGGACGGAAGGAACCCTCCCCGGACTCCTTGTCCTATTTTGACACGAGGGTAGGCGTTGGGCGCAAGGGCCCTGTTAGTGCCGTCCATCACGCTTGAGGCAAAGGCCCGGATCGGGACCTAGGGCCCATGACGGTCCGCAGTCGGCGGCGAACTGTTCAGTTCGCGAACTGAAGACCCCTCACCGCCCGCCAGCGGTCGACCAGCCGGCCGTACGCCACCCGGGCCCCCTCGCCGTCACCGGCCTTCAGGGCGGCGATCCCGGCCGCCACGTCCGCGGCGGAGTGGTCGTCCGCGAGCGCCGGTCCGGCAAGCGCGTGGGCCAGGCCGCCGTAGTCGAGTTCGACCAGGGACCGCGGATGGAATTCCTCCAGCCACTTCCCTACATCTACCAAACCCGCCGTGAGCCGTCCGGCGTCCTGGGAGTCGCGGAGGGTCCGCAGCGCGCGGGCGACCCGCCGCCGGGCCTGCACCATCGGCGTCCGGTAGGTCAGCGCCGGGCCGCGCTTCCCGCCCCCACCGCCACCGCTGTCGCCGCTGTCGGCCCCGTCGACGGGGGCGTACCGCCGCTCGTCGTCGTCGAAGAGCGCGAACCAGCGGACCGGCACCTGCCAGACGGCGGTCCTGATCCACGGCCGGGCGTCCGGGTTCCGCTCCCGCCACCGCTCCCAGTCGGCCGCGGCCTGGGCCCGGACCACCGGCGGCACGGCCGCGTCGAGCAGCGCCTCCGGAAACCGCTCGGGCGCGTCGGCCAGCGCCAGCCAGCCGCGCAGCCGGGTCCGCCAGGGGCAGATCAGCACCATCCCGTCGACCTCGGCGACGAACGCGTCCCCGCTCTCGTGCACCGGCACCGGAACGGGCGGTACGGGCGTCAAATCGGCGAGCGAGCGGCGGAGTTCGTCCTGGGCCGTCAAAGGCTCCCCGCGGGCCGCGTAGCGCGCCCAGTAGCCCCGTTCGGGCTCGGGGAAGGCGGCCAGGGGCTCGTACACCCGCAGATAGGAGGCGTAGGGGACGATCACCGAGGACACCGCAGGCATACCGGAAATACTTCCACGCCCGGACCGTCCGCACCCCTCGGCCGGGTGATCCGCGGCACGGCGGCGGAGCCAGGGTCTTTCTTTCGGGTCAGGCCGGGTCGGCGAGCGGGGTCTGGTGCCGTGGATCGCCAGGCGGAGGATCGAGCCACTGCGGTGGGGGCACCGCCGGCGCCGCCGGGCGCGGGGGGCCGTTGGCGATCGACGGCAACGCGGCGTGGGGGCACCCCCCTGGGCTCCGCCCGGGGGACCCCCACCCGGGCCGCCGGGCCCCGGGGGAGCGGCACCAGGGCACGCGAGCCCCGGCAAGACCCGAAAGAGAGACCCTAAGGCGCGCGTAGGACTTACCCTCGTGCCGTCTGGGGGTTTCCCCCACCCCGGGAAATCCACCCGCCGCTTCGTCTACTGGGAGTCACCACAGTGACCGACATGACCGGCGTCTCCGCCTCCGTACTCCACACCCTGTTCCGATCGGACCAGGGGGGACACGAGCAGGTGGTCCTCTGCCAGGACCGTGCCTCCGGCCTCAGGGCCGTGATCGCCATCCACTCCACCGCCCTGGGCCCGGCCCTGGGCGGTACCCGGTTCCACCCGTACGCCTCCGAGGAGGAGGCCCTCGCCGACGCGCTGAACCTGGCGCGCGGGATGTCGTACAAGAACGCCATGGCCGGGCTCGACCACGGCGGCGGCAAGGCCGTGATCATCGGGGATCCCGAGACGCTGAAGTCGGAGGAGCTGCTGCTGGCCTACGGCCGGTTCGTGGACTCCCTCGGCGGGCGTTACGTGACCGCCTGCGACGTCGGGACGTACGTCGCCGACATGGACGTGGTCGCCCGGGCCACCCGCTGGGCCACCGGCCGCTCCCCGGAGCACGGCGGCGCCGGCGACTCCTCGGTGCTCACCGCCTACGGCGTCTACCAGGGCATGCGGGCCAGCGCCGCGCACCTCTGGGGCGACCCGGGGCTCGGCGGCCGTACGGTCGGGGTCGCGGGGGTCGGGAAGGTCGGCCATCACCTGGTGAAACACCTGGTGGACGAGGGCGCGCGGGTGATCGTGACCGATGTCAGGGCGGAGTCCGTACGCCGGGTGCTGGACCGGCATCCCTCGGTCACGGCGGTACCCGACACGGCGGCCCTGATCAGGACCGAAGGGCTGGACGTCTACGCGCCCTGCGCGCTCGGCGGGGCGCTCGACGACGACTCGGTACCGGTACTGACGGCGACCGTGGTCTGCGGCGCGGCCAACAACCAGCTGGCCCACCCGGGGGTGGAGAAGGACCTCGCCGACCGGGGCATCCTGTACGCGCCCGATTACGTGGTGAACGCGGGCGGGGTGATCCAGGTCGCCGACGAGCTGCACGGCTTCGACTTCGACCGGTGCAAGGCGAAGGCCGCCCGGATCTACGACACCACCCTGGAAATCTTCGCACACGCAAATTCCGAGGGTGTTCCCCCGGCTGTGGCGGCGGACCGGATCGCCGAGCGCAGGATGGCCGAAGCGCGCCCTGTCGGACGCGGCTGAGCTACGGGTCTCCGGCGCGGTCCCCCGTTCGGGAGGGTCCCGGGATGACGAGACTCACCCCGGACGGGCGGGCCGACCGCCGAGAAGAGGTTAATATCGCAGATGACCAGCGAGGACGGGGCTCCTCGCGGGTCCTGTGACGTGGCACGTCATGCGGGCGGCGTACCGCATGGCCGCGGAAGCAGGTACCGTTGAAGCCCTACGGGTCGGTCTCTCCACGGGGAGTCCGTTCCGACTCATGAACGCGTGTCAAGACTCTGGGGCCGTCGAGCCCCGTCACCGAGGGGGTCGAGCCATGGGGCGCGGCCGGGCCAAGGCCAAGCAGACAAAGGTCGCCCGCCAGCTGAAGTACAACAGCGGCGGCACGGACCTGTCACGACTGGCCAACGAGCTGGGCGCATCTTCTTCAAGCCAGCCGCCGAACGCGGAGCCGTTCGAGGACGAGGACGAGGAAGACGACCCGTACGCACAGTACGCGGAGATGTACAACGACGACGAGGACGAGGACGACGAGTCCGGTCCCGCGTCGCAGCATCGCCGCGGCGCTTGACGCCGCATCGACGAACACCGACCCGGTCCGGGGGCGAGAGCCCCGGGGCCGGGTTCCGTGCTGTCGGCTCGGGCCGGTCCGATCACGGCCGGTCCGATCCCTTCGGCCGGCTCGGTGATCGCGGTGATCGTGGTGATCTTCCGGCGGGGTGCCGGGGCGCGGTGGACGGCCGTACGCGACCGGGCGCGGTAACCGGCCCCGGGGGCGTACGGAATGCCGTACGCGCCCCTCACCGGTCCCGCCGCCCGGACCACGGTCCGTCGCACCGCCGTGCCGTCCCGTCCGTCAGACCGCGTAGTCGCCGACGAGGGCCGCGCCCGTGGTGTGGTCGCCCCGGTCGGTGATCTCACCGGCGACCCAGGCCTCCACATCGCGGTCGGCGAGGACCGTGAGGGCGGTGTCGGCGGACTCCCGGGGCACCACGGCGATCATGCCGACACCCATGTTCAGGGTCCGCTCCAGCTCCTCGCGCTCCACCCGGCCCGCCCGGCCGACCAGGTCGAAGACCGGGCCCGGGGTCCAGGTGGAACGGTCCACGACGGCGTGCAGCCCGTCCGGGACGACCCGGGCCAGGTTGTTGGCGAGCCCGCCGCCGGTGATGTGGCTGAAGGCGTGGACCTCGGTGGTCCTGGTCAGCGCCAGACAGTCGAGGGAGTAGATCCGGGTGGGCTCCAGCAGCTCCTCGCCGAGGGTCCGGCCCAGCTCCTCGACCCGCCCCTCCAGCTCCATGCCCGCCCGGTCCAGCAGCACATGGCGGACCAGCGAGTACCCGTTGGAGTGAAGGCCGGAGGAGGCCATGGCGATCACCACGTCCCCCGTACGGATACGATCCGCGCCCAGCAGCCGGTCGGCCTCCACGACACCGGTTCCGGCGCCCGCGACGTCGAAGTCGTCCTCGCCCAGCAGTCCGGGGTGCTCGGCGGTCTCGCCGCCGACCAGGGCGCAGCCCGCGAGGACACAGCCCTCGGCGATGCCCTTGACGATGGCGGCGACCCGCTCGGGGTGGACCTTGCCGACACAGATGTAGTCGGTCATGAAGAGCGGCTCGGCGCCGCAGACCACGATGTCGTCGACGACCATGCCGACCAGGTCGTGGCCGATGGTGTCGTAGACGCCGAGCCGGCGGGCCAGGTCGACCTTGGTGCCGACGCCGTCGGTGGCGGAGGCCAGCAGGGGGCGCTCGTACCGCTTGAGGGCGGAGACGTCGAAGAGGCCGGCGAAGCCGCCGATGCCGCCGAGGACCTCGGGGCGGCGGGTCTTGCGCACCCACTCCTTCATCAGCTCGACGGCGCGGTCGCCCGCCTCGATGTCGACGCCCGCGGCCGCGTAGCTGGCACCGGCGGGCTCGGGGGACCCGGTGGTCGCAGGGGACTCAGTGGTCATGACAGGGGGCTTTCTGGTCGTCAGGGGACGGCACGGCGGACACCGGCGTCACGTTCGGCTCGGGCGGCGGCTCCGGTACCGGTGGGGTCACCGGTACCGGGGGCCGCGTCCTCACCGGCGGTACGCGCGGCGGCCCGGAGGTCACGGTCGGCGCAGCGCGTCGGCGGCGTCGGCGCCGCCCGCCAGCTCGGATTCGAGGAGTTGCTTGCCCAGCAGCTCGGGGTCGGGCAGCTCCATCGGGTACTCCCCGTCGAAGCAGGCCCGGCAGAGGTTGGGCTTGGCGATCGTGGTGGCCTCGATCATGCCGTCGATGGAGATGTACGAGAGCGAGTCGGCGCCGAGCGACGTACCGATCTCCTCGATGGTCATCCCGTTGGCGATCAGCTCGGCGCGGGTGGCGAAGTCGATGCCGAAGAAGCAGGGCCACTTCACCGGGGGCGACGAGATCCGGACATGGACCTCGGCGGCACCGGCTTCGCGGAGCATCTTGACGAGGGCGCGCTGGGTGTTGCCGCGGACGATGGAGTCGTCCACGACGACCAGGCGCTTGCCCCGGATGACCTCGCGCAGTGGATTGAGCTTGAGCCGGATGCCGAGCTGGCGGATGGTCTGGGACGGCTGGATGAAGGTCCGGCCGACATAGGCGTTCTTGACGAGCCCGGAGCCGTACGGAATCCCGCTGGCCTCGGCGTATCCGATGGCGGCCGGGGTGCCGGACTCCGGGGTCGCTATGACGAGATCGGCTTCCGCGGGGGCCTCGGCGGCCAGTTTCCGGCCCATCTCGACCCGGGAGAGATAGACGCTCCGCCCGGCGATATCGGTATCGGGGCGGGCCAGATAGACATACTCGAAGACACAGCCCTTGGGCTTCGCGTCTGCGAATCGAGAGGTGCGGATGCCGTTCTCGTCGATGGCGATCAGCTCACCGGGCTCGATCTCCCGGACGAAGCTGGCACCGCAGATGTCGAGGGCGGCGGACTCGCTGGCGACCACCCAGCCCCGGTCGAGGCGGCCGAGGACCAGCGGGCGGATGCCCTGCGGGTCCCGGGCGGCGTAGAGGGTGGACTCGTCCATGAAGACGAGCGAGAAAGCGCCCATGACCTGCGGCAGGATCCGGGCGGCGGCCTGCTCGATCGAGAGCGGCTTGCCGTCGTCGTCGGCCTGTCCGGCGAGCAGGGCCGTCACCAGATCGGTGTCGTTGGTCGCCGCGACCTGGGTGGCGCGGCCGTCCTGGCGGGGCAGCTCGGCGACGAGCCGGGCCAGTTCGGCGGTATTGACCAGATTGCCGTTGTGACCGAGGGCGATGGAGCCGTTGGCCGTGGCGCGGAAGGTGGGCTGGGCGTTCTCCCAGACCGAGGCGCCGGTGGTCGAATAGCGGGCGTGTCCGACGGCGATATGTCCCTTGAGGGAGCCGAGGGACGTCTCGTCGAAGACCTGGGAGACCAGGCCCATGTCCTTGAAAACGAGGATCTGCGAGCCGTTGCTGACCGCGATACCCGCGGATTCCTGGCCTCGATGCTGGAGGGCGTAGAGCCCGAAGTACGTGAGCTTTGCGACCTCTTCTCCCGGGGCCCAGACCCCGAAGACGCCGCAAGCGTCCTGGGGGCCCTTCTCGCCGGGGAGCAGATCGTGATTGAGTCGACCGTCACCACGTGGCACGGCACCGAGTGTAGGCGAGATCGACCACTGGTCCGAATTGGCGGACGTCACGATTAACGCAGATCACACGGAGCGCGCGGTGGAACGGACCCGCGAACGCCCGCGGGACCCTCCCGCGGGCGGGGTACGGCACCGGGCGCGCGGGCCCGTCACGATCAGTGCGCGGTGGCCCGCAGGGTCGTACCGTTCCGCCCGGTCAGGGTGAGGTCGTGGCCGTCGACGGCGAAGGTCACCCGCTGGTCGAGCACCTGCGAAACACGCTTCTCCAGCTCGCCCTTCGGGCCGTCGCAGAGCATCTTGGTACTCACCAGGGGCCCCAGGACGATGGTCTCGCCGGTGACCTTCGCGGTGGTGGTGAACCGGTTGCAGCCGAGGTTCCCGGCGAGCCCGCCCTTCTCACCGGGGGTGAGGGTGAAGCGGGCACTCCGCTCGGCCCCCTTCGGGAGCCCGCCCGTGACGTCCGTCACCTTCCACTCGGTACCGGCGAGCGGCAGCGGTGACGGGTCGGCGCTCACCCGCCCACCGGGGGCGGCGCCCTTCTTCTCGTCGGCTACCCCCGACCCCTTCTCGTCGCCGCAGCCCGCGGCGGTGAGGAGGGTAAGCAGGGTCAGGGCGGTCGTGAGGTTTCGCGGCAGCCTTCGCATGCGGTTCTGACGCGAGGCCCTTCAATCCGGTTCCGGCGCCCTGGAGCGCCCGACCCCATGGGGGAGCGTTGCCCTCCCAAGGGCGCGGGAGGTGGACGCCGAGCGCCCTGGCCTCCGGGTGAGGCCCACGCCACCCGCCCAGCCGGGCGGGTGTTGTCGGGCGACCTCGCGCCGTCGGTGGCCGTTCGCGCAGTTCCGCCCCCTATGCCTTCGGCAATGGGGGGACCCCCAGCGCCTTGGCCCTCCGGGTGAGGCCCACGCCACCCGCCCAGCCGAGCGGGTGTCGTCGGGCGACCGCACGCCGGTGGGTGGCTGGTCGCGCAGTTCCCCGCGCCCCTAAATGCTCCCCCGGGCGCTGGCCTTGAAAGGGTCCCGCCCACGGCAGGAGGGACCCGCCTCTTGGAAGGAGCGGTCAGGAGGGCAACCAGGGGCGCGGGGAACTGCGCGAGCAACCCACCACGGTCCGCAGACCGGGGAACAGATCAGGTGGCTGGACGCGACCCGGGTATGGGGGCGGTGCCCCGGAGGGCCAAGGCGCTGGGGGTCCCCCCACGCCGCCAGGCGTAGGGGGCGGAACTGCGCGACCAGCCACAGGCGGGCCGCAGACCGCGAACAAGAATCAGCGGCTGGGCACGGCCCGAACTGCGCGACCGGGGCACCGCGGCAACCCGGCCCGGTGGGGGCGCGTCAGGGGAGGATCGGGAGCATCGCGGAGAGGTCCGCGCGGTCGCCGCTCGCCGAGAGCTTCGCGGAGTGCAGCGCGTCCGGCCAGGTCAGGCGGCCCGTGGCCAGGCGGAGCCAGCTCAGGGGGTCCGTCTCGACCACATTGGGCGGGGTGCCCCGGGTGTGCCGGGGGCCCTCGACGCACTGGACGACCGCGTACGGCGGGATCCGCAGCTCCACCGAGCCGCCGGGCGCCGCGGTCGCGAGGGCGTCGGCGAGCAGCCGGGTGGTGGTGGCGAGCGCCTCGCGGTCGAGCGGGACGGTGATCCCGGCCGGTGCCAGGGCCTTGTCGAGGTCGTCGGTGTGGACGGTGAGTGCCACGATCCGGGTGACCAGGTAGTCCGGGAAGCGCATGGGCCCGGCTTCGGTGGCGACCCGGCGGGTGTCGGGCGTACCGGTGACGGCCTCGGCGACGGCCTCGTACGCGTCCTGGAGCGGGTCGCCGCCCTCGGCGGCGTCGGCGCGGGCGGCGTACGGCCAGCGCTCCAGGGCGAGGAGGTCGTCACCGGGCGCGGGTTCGGGCGCCTCGGTGACGGTGACGATGTTCCCGGCCGCGTGGTGGAGACGGGCGAGCGGCTCTCGTACGGTCGGGTCGGCGAGCTGTTCGGGCGTGAGCCCCGCGACGGCCGTGCGCACGGTGCCGTACTGCGTGAGTACGGCCCGCCGGAGCTTGGCGGAGTCGTAACGGCGGGCGCGCTTCTTGGCCGGGGGCATGGGGTCGAGGTTAGAGGGTGTCCCGGGCGGCCGGCGCGGAGGCGGCCCCGGCGCCGGCTCCGGGCTCGGCCTCCACTACGGCACCCGGCTCCGGGGCGGTGAACGCCTGGCCGTTGGCGGGCAGCTCCATTCCCCGCCAGCGGAACGGGACGGCGCGGGCCGACTCCGGGTCGGGCCGGTCCATCAGCTGGAAGTGGACATGGGGTTCGGTGGAGTTGCCGGAGTTCCCGCAGTGGCCGATGAGCTGGCCGGCGGTGACCTTGTCGCCCTCCGCGACGGTCAGGGAGCCGCGCATCACATGGGCGTAGAGCGCGTAGTTGCCGTCCCCGAGGTCGAGCACCACATGGTTGCCGACCACCCGCCACGGGCTGATCAGGGAGCGGACGAACCCCTCCAGGACCAGCAGATAGATCACCATCGGCAGGGAGTTGCGGCTGAGGTGGTCGCGCTGGCCGTCGCGGGCCCGGACGACGGTCGCGTCGGCGGTCGCCAGCAGCGGCATGCCGTAGGCGGGGTAGGCGGAGCTGCGCCGGACCAGGGGCCAGAACCAGCTGAAGCCGGGGTTCCCGCCCGCGACGGGCTCGGCGACGATGTCGATGGCGTACGTCTGGGCGTAGAGGTGCGTGCCGTGGCTGGGGGTCTTGTCGACGGGGCTGTTGTGCGCCACCCAGCGGCCGGTGACGGGTACCCCGACCTCGACGGGTTCGGGTGTTCCGGCGGCCCGGTGTTCAAAACGGTGCAGCCGGGCCCGGGCGGCTTCGAGGGCGACCGCGAGCGCTCCGGCGGTGACGACGACGGTCCAGCCGCCGGGGAGTGTCAGGAAGACGTCCCAGAGGAGCAGGGCGCCGAAGAGCCACCAGAAGAGCCCGGCGGCCCCGGAGAGCAGTCGGTGGACGAGGTCGCGTCGGCGCCGGGCCGCGTCGGTCGCGGCGGGCCCGGGCGGTGTGGTCGGTACGGGCATGGGCTCCCCCGGTGGCGAGGGTCCGTCGGACGACGGACGGTCGGAGCTGATCGGTCGAAGTCGGGTGGTCAGGGCTGGGCGGTCAGGGCTGGGCGGTCAGAAAGGCGACCAGCAGCGGAACGGTCCGCGCGGGCGGGACCGCGTACCGGCCGCGCCCCGCGGTGTGCAGCCAGCCCGCGGCGGTGAGCTGGCGCAGATGGTGGTAGATCTGGCCGGATGTGCCGAGGCCGTCGAGTTCGGCCAGTTCGGCGGCGGTCCGGCGGCCGCCGAGGATCTCCCGCAGCAGCCGGATCCGGACCGGATGGCCGAGGGCGGCGAGACCGTCGGAGACCGCGGTCCAGTCCCGGTCCAGCAGATCCTCGGTGAGCGCGCCGAACTGCCATTCGTACCGCTCGCCGGTGGGCAGCCGGACGTCGCCGGTGAAGAGCACTCCGCCGTCGGCGGCGCCGAGGACCGCGAGCCGTTCCTTGAAGCCGTTGAGGGCCCAGAAGGTGTCGCCGCCGTCGGTACCGGCGGCGGTGTCGGTACCGGCCGGGGGCGCGGTCGGCCGCCCGGCCTCCCCCGTCTCGCGCCGTTCCAGTGCGGCCAGCCGGAGTTCCAGGTCCGCGACGCGCTGCTCGAGATCCATGGCACCATCCTACGTAGTTACGGAATTACGTGCAAACATTCTTCGGTCGCTCTCCCGCCCCGCACCGGATACGCCGAAGCCCCCGCCCGCGAAAGTGCGGACGGGGGCTTCGGCGCCGTACGAAACGGGCGGCGGCCGGTCAGGCCAGCAACGCCGGAATCGTCTCCTCGTGCGCGGTACGCAGCTCGGCCAGCGGGATCGAGAACTCCCCCTGCACCTCCACCGTGTCGCCGTCGACCACACCGATCCGGGTCACGGGCAGCCCTCGGGCCCCGCACATATCGGTGAACCGCAGCTCCTCGCTCCTCGGCACGGCGACCACGGCCCGTCCGGCCGACTCGCTGAAGAGCAGGGTGAAGGCGTCGAGACCGTCGGGGACGATCAGCCGGGCGCCGTGGCCGCCGCGCAGACAGGACTCCACGACCGCCTGCACCAGACCGCCGTCGGAGAGGTCGTGCGCGGCGTCGACCATGCCGTCCCGCGAGGCCGAGATCAGGATCTCGGCCAGCAGCTTCTCCCGGTCGAGGTCGACCTTCGGGGGCAGTCCGCCGAGGTGGTCGTGGACCACCTGCGACCAGGCCGAGCCGCCGAACTCCTCAGCGGTGTCGCCGAGCAGATAGAGCAGCTGCCCCTCCTCGGCGAAACCGATCGGGGTACGCCGGGTGACGTCGTCGATCACCCCGAGCACCGCCACGACCGGCGTCGGGTGGATCGCCGTCTCGCCGGTCTGGTTGTAGAGGGAGACATTGCCGCCGGTGACCGGCGTACCGAGCTGGAGGCAGCCGTCCGCGAGACCACGGGTGGCCTCGGCGAACTGCCACATCACGCCCGGGTCCTCCGGCGAGCCGAAGTTCAGGCAGTCGGAGACCGCCAGCGGCCGGGCGCCGGACGCGGCGACATTGCGGTACGCCTCCGCGAGCGCCAGCTGGGCGCCCGCGTACGGGTCCAGCTTGGCGTACCGGCCGTTGCCGTCGGTCGCCAGCGCCACGCCGAGGTTGGTCTCCTCGTCGATCCGGACCATGCCCGCGTCCTCGGGCTGGGCGAGCACCGTATTGCCCTGGACGAACCGGTCGTACTGGTCGGTCACCCACGCCTTGGACGCCTGGTTGGGCGAGGCCACCAGCCGCAGCACCTGCTCGCGCAGCTCCGCCGCGTCCGCCGGGCGGGGCAGCTTCGCCGCGTCGTCGGCCTGAAGGGCGTCCTGCCAGTCGGGGCGGGCGTACGGGCGCTCGTAGACCGGGCCCTCGTGGGCGACGGTCCGCGGCGGTACGTCCACGATCTGCTCGCCGTGCCAGAAGATCTCCAGCCGCTCGCCCTCGGTGACCTCACCGATGACGGTGGCGATGACGTCCCACTTCTCGCAGATCTCCAGGAAGCGGTCGACCTTGCCGGGCTCGACGATGGCGCACATCCGCTCCTGCGACTCGCTCATGAGGATCTCCTCGGGCGAGAGGGTCGCGTCGCGCAGCGGCACGGTGTCGAGGTCGATCCGCATTCCGCCGGAGCCGGCGCTGGCCAGCTCGCTGGTGGCGCAGGAGAGCCCGGCGCCGCCGAGGTCCTGGATCCCGTCGACCAGCTTCTCGGCGAAGATCTCCAGGGTGCACTCGATCAGGAGTTTCTCCTGGAACGGGTCGCCGACCTGGACGGCGGGCCGCTTGGCCGGGCCGGTGCTCTCGAAGGTCTCGGAGGCCAGTACGGAGACGCCGCCGATGCCGTCGCCGCCGGTCCTGGCGCCGTAGAGGATCACCTTGTTGCCGGGGCCGGACGCCTTGGCGAGATGGATGTCCTCGTGCTTCATGACACCGATGCAGCCCGCGTTGACCAGCGGGTTGCCCTGGTAGCAGGAGTCGAAGACGACCTCGCCGCCGATATTGGGCAGGCCCAGGCAGTTGCCGTAGCCGCCGATGCCCGCGACCACGCCCGGCAGGACGCGGCGGGTGTCGGGGTGGTCGGCGGCGCCGAACCGCAGCGGGTCGACCACGGCGACCGGGCGGGCGCCCATGGCCAGGATGTCGCGGACGATGCCGCCGACGCCGGTGGCCGCGCCCTGGTAGGGCTCGATGTAGGAGGGGTGGTTGTGCGACTCGACCTTGAAGGTGACCGCATAGCCCTGGCCGACGTCGACCACACCCGCGTTCTCGCCGATCCCGACGAGCAGGGCGTCGTTCTCGGGGGCCTTCTCGCCGAACTGGCGCAGATGCACCTTGCTCGACTTGTACGAGCAGTGCTCGGACCACATGACCGAGTACATGGCGAGTTCGGCGCCGGTCGGACGGCGGCCCAGGATCTCGCGGATCCGGGCGTACTCGTCCTCCTTGAGGCCGAGTTCGGCCCACGGCTGGTCGGCTTCGGGCGTGCCCGTGGCGTGCTTGACCGTGTCCAGGCTCATGCTGCTGTTCCCTCTGTGCTCACAGGTCCGCCCGCGCTCACGCCGCGACCAGCTTCTTGATGACCGATGTGAAGAACGGGAGGCCGTCGGTGCGGCCGGTGCCGACCAGCGGCTCCACGGCGTGCTCCGGGTGGGGCATCAGACCGACGACATTGCCCTCGGCGTTGCTGATCCCGGCGATGTCGCGGAGCGACCCGTTGGGGTTGGTGCCCAGATAGCGGAAGGCCACCCGGCCCTCGGCCTCCAGCTCGTCCAGGACCCGCTCGTCGGCGACGTACCGGCCGTCGATGTTCTTCAGCGGTACGGAGATCTCCTGGCCCGGCTCGTAGTCGGAGGTCCAGGCCGTACCGGCGTTCTCCACCTTCAGCCCCTGATCGCGGCAGATGAAGTGGAGATGGTTGTTCCGGAGCATGGCACCGGGCAGCAGATGCGTCTCGGTGAGGATCTGGAAACCATTGCAGATACCGAGGACCGGCATGCCCGCCCTGGCCTGCTCGATGATCGTCTCCATCACCGGCGAGAACCGGGAAATGGCCCCGGCGCGCAGATAGTCGCCGTACGAGAAGCCACCGGCGAGGACGACGGCGTCCACCTGGTGGAGATCTTTGTCACGGTGCCAGAGGGCGACGGGTTCGGCGCCCGCGAGACGTACCGCCCGCAGACTGTCCCGGTCGTCGAGCGTGCCCGGGAAGGTGACGACTCCGATACGAGTTGTCACGACTCGTCTACCTTTACAACGAAGTCTTCGATGACGGTGTTGGCGAGAAACGTCTCGGCCATCTCATGGATACGGGCGAGGGCGGCGTCGTCGACCGGCCCCTCGACCTCCAGCTCGAAACGCTTTCCCTGACGTACGTCCGCGATCCCGTCGAATCCGAGGCGGGGCAGTGCGCGCTGCACCGCCTGTCCCTGCGGGTCGAGGATCTCGGGCTTGAGCATGACGTCGACTACGACGCGTGCCACGGGCACTCCCGGGGTGATGTGGTGCGAAGGCGGTCGTCACAGCGTACCCGGCCAAAAAATCTACTCGCGTAGATATCCGATCCGTCCCTGGTGGAAGCCGGGGAGAACACATACAGAACACCCGGAACGCCATACCGGACGCGGCCTTGAGGGAGCCCGTACGGACATCCCGGACGGCGTCCGGGGAGCGAAGGCCGGGGGAAGACCGGCACAAGACCCGGGGAAGACCTCGGGAAGTGCCCGGAAATCAAGAAGAATATCGCGACCTCTTTGCCGGGACGGTACGGCCGGATTGCGCGGGTGTCACCCGGCCACCGGGGTCCGGCCAGCGGCGGAACCGGGACGGACCGCTCACCCCGGCATCCGGAGCCGGCCTCGCCCCCGACAACACGCGCGGACAATTGCGCGGGCTTCACAATGGGCCGTCGACCGCTGTACAAAGGAATGCGTAACCCTCATTGCCGGAAAGTCGGTATCACCACATCCGGAGCCGGAGAAGGCGGTCGGCTGATCCGTTTACCCGGCCGCCCGGCCGGGCAGCGTCTCGTGATGCGATACCGCGGGAAAGGACCGATATCCGTGGCTCAGAAAGTAGTAGTCGCGCTCTTCGACGACATCGACGGCGGAGAAGCGGCGGAAACGGTCTTGTTCGGTCTGGACGGAAAGTCCTACGAGATCGACCTCAATACCGCGAACGCGAAGAAGCTGCGGTCGGCGCTGGCGCCCTACCTGGCCGCGGGCCGCAAGCAGCCCGCCGGACGCCGGGGCCGGCAGCCCAGGACCGCGTACAAGCACACGGCGCTGGAGCCGTCGCCGGCCGCGGTCCGGGCCTGGGCGCACTCCAACAAGATGGACGTCCCGGCCCGGGGACGGATCCCGAAGGCGGTGTACGAGGCGTTCCGCGAGGCGAGTTGAGCCGCCCGGCCGGGTTCCCGGGGCCGGTGTCCGGGCCGGGGCCCGGGTCCGGATTCCGGGCCGCGGTTTCCGGGCGGGCGTTCCGGACCGGGGCTTCCGGGCCGGGCGGGAGCGCCGCCCCGGAGGTACGCCGCCCGGGCCCGGGTGCGGCCGGGCACGCGGTTTCGCCCGGCGCGCCGCCCGGGAGCCGGGGGTGCGGCACCGGCCCGTCCGGGGCCCTGACTCCGGGGCCCGGCCGCCGAGTTGCACGGACCCCCGGGGTGTCGGCTAAAGTCTGAACCACGCCGAGGGGCGAGGCCGGAAGGCCCCACCTCAGCAGCGTGCGGGTGTAGTTCAGTAGTAGAACATCCCCCTTCCAGGGGGAAGGCGCAGTGTGCAATCCCTGTCACCCGCTCTCATCACTGGCACCGACCACTCCGGTGGATCAGGTACAGTGGTGTTCGCACCGCCGGTGAAAGCCGGTCGGGAGCATGCGGACGTAGCTCAGTTGGTAGAGCGCAACCTTGCCAAGGTTGAGGTCGCCAGTTCGAACCTGGTCGTCCGCTCAGTGAAAGGCCCCGGTCGAAAGACCGGGGCCTTTGTCATTCTCCTGTCCTTCCCCCGACACCTCCCCCCTTTCCCCGGTCCGGCGGGACCGGCCGGCCGATGACAAATGTCATCCAGGCCCATGACAGCCCGCACTGCCGACGGGCCCGGGGGCGCGGAAATCTTGGGGCATGACCACAGACCAGTACGTGATCGCGGCGGAGGGCCTCCGGCGCAGCTACAGCGGCGGCTACGAGGCCGTTCGCGGAATCTCCTTCTCGGTGGCGCGCGGCGAGATCTTCGCCCTGCTCGGGACGAACGGCGCGGGGAAGACCTCGACGGTCGAGCTGCTCGAAGGGCTCGCGGCCCCCTCCGGTGGATCCGTACGCGTCCTCGGCCACGACCCGTACCGGGAGCGCGCCGCCGTCCGGCCCCGGATCGGGGTGATGCTCCAGGAAGGCGGCTTCCCCTCCGATCTGACGGTCACCGAGACCGCCCGGATGTGGGCGGGCTGCACCAGCGGGGCCCGGCCGGTCGCCGAGGCGCTGGACCTGGTGGGGCTCGGTGCGCGGGCGAAGGTCCGGGTCAAGCAGCTCTCCGGCGGTGAGCGGCGGCGGCTGGATCTGGCGCTGGCGCTGATCGGCCGGCCCGAGGTCCTCTTCCTCGACGAGCCGACCACCGGTCTGGACGCCGAGGGGCGGCGCGACACCTGGGATCTGGTCCGGGCGCTGCGGGACACCGGGACGACGGTCCTGCTCACCACGCACTACCTGGAGGAGGCGGAGACGCTGGCCGACCGGCTGGCGATCATGCACAACGGTGTGGTGGTGACCT
This sequence comes from Streptomyces sp. NPDC006798, assembly GCF_040635975.1. Classification (NCBI taxonomy): domain Bacteria; kingdom Bacillati; phylum Actinomycetota; class Actinomycetes; order Kitasatosporales; family Streptomycetaceae; genus Streptomyces; species Streptomyces sp. NPDC006798. The sequence goes on along the minus strand of NZ_JBEYIS010000050.1, from coordinate 8,651 downwards.
CCGGCGCCCCGGCCGATGTGACGGCCTCCCGGCCGGCCCGGATCCGGTTCCTGCTGCCGCGCGGCGTGGCCCCGGCCGTACTGCCGCTCTCGCTGCGGGCCGCGGCCGACGGCCGCCGGGTGGAGATCCGTACCCATCAGCTCCAGGAGTCGCTGGAGGAACTGCTGCGATGGGCCCGGGAGGGCGGGCACCGGCTGGAGGGGCTGGACGCCAGGGCGGCCTCGCTCGAAGAGGCGTTCCTGGAGATCGCGCAGACGGAAACGGCGGGTGTGTGAGATGGCGACGGCACTGATGACGGACGGCGGGACCGGGGCGCGGAGTACGGCGGTGGGCCGGCTGAGCGCGCTCGGCCGGGCCGAACTGACACTGCTGGTACGGAACCGGGCCGCGCTCTTCGTGGCGCTGCTGCTGCCGCTGGCGATGGTGCTGGCGATGCAGTCGTCGCTGAAGGAGCTGGACCTCGGCAGGACAGAGATGAGCCTCGCGGAGGCCGCGGTCATCGGCGGTACGGGCTTCATCCTGCTGCTGGTGATCCATGTGAACCTGGTCTCCGCCTATGTGGCGCGGCGCGAGGAGCTGGTCCTCAAGCGGCTGCGGACCGGTGAGATCTCCGACCGGGAGATCCTGGCCGGGACGGCGCTGCCCGCCGTGGGTCTTGCGCTCGCCCAGGTGGTGCTGCTGGTGGCGGCGTCGATCGCGCTGCTCGACGTGGGTGCGCCGAAGCGGCCCGATCTGCTGCTGGCCGGGGTGGTGCTGGGGGTCGTCCTGCTGGTGGCGCTGGCCCTGGTGGTGTCGGCGGTGACCCGGACCGTGGAGAGCGCCCAGCTCACCACCATGCCGGTCTATCTGGTGTCGGCGCTGGGCTCCGGGCTCTTCGTACCGCTGGAACTGATGCCGGATCGGGTGGCGTCGATCGCCGAGCTGCTGCCGATGACCGGGGTGATGACCCTGATCCGCGACGGCTGGGTGGGGGCGTCCGACGGCAAGGACCTGCTGGGGGCGGCGCTGACCGCCCTGGCGTGGATCGCGCTCTCGGTGTTTGCTGTGAACCGGTGGTTCCGCTGGGAGCCTCGTCGCTGACCAGCAGCTTCAGGGAGGGTTCCGTGCGGGTCAAGGGCTGGACCGGGCGCAGTGGGCTCGCCAAGGTCGACATCTACAGCCGGGGCACCGTCTACACGGTCTACTGGGCCACGGCCCTGGTCTTCATCCTGATGATCGTCACCCGGCCGGTACGGGAGAACGCCCCGGTGGTCGCCGGGTTCGGGCTGCTGACCGGGCTGGCGTCGGCGGTCGTCGGCGCCCGGCTGCTGCGGCGCGCGATGGACTCCTATCTGGGGCGGGGCGAGGTGTCGCGGCGGCTGCTCGTCGCGGGCGCGGCGCTCGCCACGACGAATACCGCCCTCGGGGTCGGCCTGGCGGTGGCGGGCTCCGTCGACCAGCTCGACGAAGGGGTGGCCTATCTGATCGCCGGGGGGCTGCTGCCGTTCCTGACCGCCCACAGCCTGCTCGTACCGGCCCGGACGACGGTTCTCGTCCAGGCCGGGGCGCTGATCACGATCGTGGCGGTGCTGGCGGTCGACGGCTACTCCCTCGCCCAGCTCGTCCCGATCACGGTCGCGGCCGGGTTTCTGACCGGCTGGCTGGCCTTCACGGCGATCGCCTCCATCTGGCTGCTGAAGATCATGTGGGAGGTGCGGGACGCCCGGGACGTCCAGGCCCGGCTGGCGGTCGCCGAGGAGCGGCTGCGGTTCGGGCGGGATCTCCATGACGTCCTGGGCCGGAATCTGGCGGTGATCGCCCTCAAGTCCGAGCTGGCGGTGGAGCTGGCCCGGCGCGGCCGGGCCGAGGCCGTCGACCAGATGACGGAGGTCCAGGAGATCGCCCGGAATTCGCAGCGGGAGGTCCGCGAGGTCGTCCGGGGCTACCGCGAGGCGGATCTGCGGGTCGAGTTGGAGGGCGCGCGGTCCGTACTGGGCGCGGCGGGCATCGTCTGTACGGTCGTCGCCGACGAGCTGCCGGAGCGGCTGGCGGGCGAGGCCAGGTCGGCGCTGGCGTGGGTGGTGCGGGAGAGCGTGACGAACGTACTGCGGCACGGCGACGCGCGGCGCTGCACGATCTCCGTGGGGCTGGTGGAGCAGGTGGTGGTCCTGGTGGTGGAGAACGACCGGGCGGACGCCCCGTCGCTCCGGCCGGGCGGCGGCGGTTCCGGGCTCGCGGGGCTGCGGGAGCGGCTGGTGGCCGTGGACGGGACGCTGGCGGCGGAGCGGGTACGGGGTGCCAGGTTCCGGGTGACGGCGCGGGTGCCGCTGGCGGGTGCCGCGGCGGGGGCCCCGGGGACGGAGGCGCTTCCCGAGGCGGCACCGGCTCCACCGGCTCCGGCTGACGCGAGGGCTTTGGACTCGAACCCGGCCTCGGACGCGGGGGCTGACGCGGACGCGGGGGCTCTGGTGGCCGGGCGTACGACACCGGAGGGGGACGCGTGACCGTCCGCGTACTGCTCGCCGACGACGAGCATCTGATCCGGGGCGCGCTCGCCGCGCTCCTCTCCCTCGAAGACGATCTGGAGGTCGTCGCCGAGGCCGCGTCCGGGCCCGAGGCGCTCGCCATGGCCCGGACCCACGGGCCCGATGTCGCCGTGCTCGACCTCCAGATGCCGGGCGCCGACGGTGTGAGCGTCGCCACATCGCTCCGTACCGAACTCCCCGACTGCAGAACCATGATCGTCACCAGTCACGGGCTGCCCGGCCATCTGAAGCGGGCCCTCACCGCCGGGGTGCGCGGCTTCGTGCCCAAGACGGTCAGCGCCCAGCGGCTGGCCGAGATCATCCGTACCGTCCATGCCGGAAACCGCTATGTCGACCCGGAGTTGGCGGCGGACGCGATCTCCGCCGGGGACTCCCCGCTGACCGCCCGCGAGGCGGAGGTGCTGGAGCTGGCGGCCGACGGGGCGCCGATCGCGGAGATCGCCCGGCGGGCCGCGCTCTCGCAGGGGACGGTACGGAACTATCTCTCGTCGGCCGTCTCCAAGCTCGGGGCGGAGAACCGGCACGCGGCGGCCCGGCTCGCCCGTGACCGCGGTTGGGTATAGTGGTCAGCGCGCCGAAGGCGTGACGCGGACGTAGCTCAGTTGGTAGAGCGCAACCTTGCCAAGGTTGAGGTCGCCAGTTCGAACCTGGTCGTCCGCTCAAGTGAAGGCCCCGGTCGGAAGACCGGGGCCTTCGTCGTGCCGTCGTCTCCCCCTGTTCCCTTCCCACCGCCCGGCGGACAGCGGCCCGGGCGGTGGGAAGGGCCGGGTCAGGACCAGGTCGTGCCGGTCAGGATCTCGTACGCCTCCACGTACTTGGCCCGGGTCGCCTCGACGATCCGCTCCGGCAGCGGCGGCGGAGGCAGCTCGCCCTTGCGGTCCCAGCCGGATTCGGGGGACGTCAGCCAGTCCCGGACGAACTGCTTGTCGAAGGACGGCTGGGCGCGGCCCGGGACCCAGCGGTCGGCGGGCCAGAACCGGGACGAGTCGGGCGTCAGTACCTCGTCGGCGAGGACCAGGGCTCCATCGGTCTCTCCGGCGGCTCGGCCGAACTCGAACTTGGTGTCCGCGAGGACGATGCCCTGCTCCAGGGCGATGCCCCGGGCCCGGCCGTAGACCGCGAGCGTCGTCTGGCGCAGCAGGGCCGCCGTCTCGGCACCGACCCGGCGGGCGACCTCCTCGTAGGAGACGTTCTCGTCGTGGTCGCCGACCTCGGCCTTGGTCGCCGGGGTGAAGATCGGCGCGGGGAGTTCGGAGCCGTCGGTGAGCCCCTCGGGGAGGGCGAGGCCGCAGACCGTGCGGCTCTCCTCGTACTCGGCCAGCCCGGAGCCGGTGAGATAGCCGCGGGCGACCGCCTCGACCGGGATCATGTCGAGGGACTTGCAGACCAGGGTGCGGCCCTCCCAGTCGGCGGGGGCGCCCGGCGGGAGTTCGGTGCTCAGCACGTGGTGCGGGACGAGATCGGCGAGCCGGTCGAACCACCAGAGCGACAGCCGGGTCAGGACCCGCCCCTTGTCGGGGATCTCGGTCGGAAGCACCCAGTCGTAGGCCGAGACGCGGTCGGTCGCGACCATCACGAGTTCGCCCGCGTCGTTGCGGTACAGCTCCCGCACCTTGCCGGTGTGGAGGTGGACCAGCCCCGGCACCTGTGGCGCTTCGGGCTTTTCGACGAATCCGGACACGGTTGCTCCTCGTGGTTTCCGACGTGCGTGCTTCCGATTCTCTCAGCCCGGGCCCGGACGCTCGCGGGGCGGTCGGGTCGGGGGCGGCGGAATCGGGGACGGCGGGGGTCAGTCCCGTTTGCAGATCCGGTCGAGGAGGTTGGCCGTGGCCCGCTGGACCCGGGCGTCGACCCGGCCGGGCCGGTCGAGCGCCGGGGACCAGGCGGAGGTGCCCGAGGCGAAGACCAGGGCGCCGGAGGGAGCCCGGTACAGGGACGTCTCCTGGTGGCGCCGCACCCCCGCCGGATCGGTGTACGGCGAGTGCGCGAGCAGGATCCGGCCCCGGTGCTCGGGCAGCGATGTCCGCGGGAAGTAGCGGTCGGCCTCCCCGGCGACCAGACCGGGCAGCTCGTCGCCCTCGCCCGCGCCGGTGGCCTCCCAGAGCCAGTGGTCCGCGTTCCTTACGACCAGGGGGCGGGGTTCGGGGACCCGGCCCTCGTACTGGATGCCGAGCAGCAGTTGCTCGGCCCGGTCCGTGTCCCGCCAGAGCGCCGGCCTGCCGGGTCCCCGGCGGCCGCGCCAGGTCAGCAGCCGGTCCGGGGCGCCGGAGGCGGAGGCGGCCAGTTCGGACTGGCGGGAGAGGGTACCCGCGGAGAGGAAGACGAGGGACGTCCCGGCGTCGCGGGCGGCCTCGGCGGCCCGGCGCATGGGGACGGACCAGTAGGCGTCGGGGCCGGGGAAGAGCAGGCCCCGGTAGCGGCCGGGGTCGACCCGGCCCGCGTGCAGATCGCGGCCGTCGGCGTAGGCGAGGTCGTAGCCGTAGCGCTCGGCCCAGCGGATCACGTCGTAGGAGTGCCCGGCGAGCGGCGGGAGGCCGGAGCCCGCGTACGGCCGGTCGAAGGAGACGGTGGTGATCTCATCGGCTCCGGGCTCGCCCGGCGGCGGTCCGATGGGGCCGGGGGGGCCGGGGCGGGCCCCCTTCGCCGATGCCGCGGCCGTCGTCGGCGGCGACGTCGCCGCGGCCGGCGCGGGGTACGGATCGCGGTCGCCGTCACCGGCGTACGCGTTCCGCGCCTGCCAGGTGAGATCGGGGAGGAGCAGCAGCAGATCGGCCGGACGGTCGTCGCGGACCGTGAAGGGGATATGGGCCCGGTGGCCGTCGACGGTGGTCAGAACGGCGATATGGGCGCCCGGGGACCAGGACGACGGGACCCTCAGCCGCCAGGAGAGCCACCAGTGATGGCAGGAGACGGTACGGCCGGCGGCCAGGGGGGGCGGCTGGACCAGGCCGGGGAGCCTGGGGCCGGACGCGATCTTGTCGGCGCCCCGGCCCGCGTAGTGGCCGATGCGGTAGACGTCGGCCTGGAACGGCCGGGGCGGGTCGACGGTGATATGGAAGTCGAGGGTCCCGCCCGGGGCGACCGGCCCGTTGGAGACGAAGCCGCCGATCCGTCTGCGGGGCCCGGCCGGGGCGCGGGGCGCCCGGCCGGCCGGCCCCCGGTCGGGATCGGCGTACCAGGGGACGGCCCAGCCGGTGTCGTCGTCGCGGGAGCCGTACCGGAAGGCATGCGCGCCGCCGGTGGTCTCGCCGGTGGATTCGCCGGTGGTCCCGGGTCCCTCGGATCGCTCGGGCCCCTCGGCCCCCGTGTCCCGCATGCCGTCGTGCCCCTGCCCCTCTTCGTACGCCCTCGTACGCCGCGCCCGTGTACCGATCCGCCGTCGCCGCCCCGGGGCCGATACGCCGGTACCGACCCGGCCGGTGCGCTCCGTGCGCTCCTTCGCCGGACGGGCCGCGTCCCGGTACGTCGCGTGCCGTCCACCGGACGAGGCCCCAGCACATCACATTACGCGCTCGCACTGTCACCCTTCGTCGCGAGAATGTCCCCGGACGAGCGGTGGGCGGCCGGTTTCCGCCGGGAGTGGTGGGGGAAGGGCGACGCGGCGGCCGTACGAGCCCCGGGGCCGGCACCGGGCCGCCCCGTTCCTTTGCGGGCCTCCGCCGGCCTTCGCGGGCGTGCGCAGCCCCGGGCATACGGGCCCGGCCCGCCTCGTTCGGGGCACCTCGTCAGGGGCGGGGCGGCGGGGTCGGGGCGGCGGGGTCGGGGCCGCGACCCGTACGTCAGACGAGGCGTACCGGCTTCTCCGTACGGATGCCGTTGGTGGCGAGCCAGGCCCGCAGGGGCCCGGGATCGCCGTCCTCCGTGAGGGTGAGGACCCGGGAGGCCAGATCGGCGCAGCGCTCTCCGTGGAAGAGCAGGGCGGGGCCGTCGAGCCAGTCGAGGCCGGGGCGGGCCCCGGCGGTGTCGACGGCGGCACAGCAGACCATGGCGGTGACATGGTCGGCGAGCAGTTCCCGGCCGGTGCGCGGGGGCTGGAGGGGGAAGAGGGGCAGCGGATCGGCCCCCCAGCCGTGGGGCGCCTCGACGGCGCCCGGCCCGGAGCGGTCGCCCGGGGCGCCGGAGCGGGCCGCCCGGTCGGCCTCCTCCCGGGCGACGGCGGCGCCGATGCCTTCGGCGAGCCGGTCACCGGCTTCCGGTCCCGGCCCGCTGAGCCGGGTCAGTACGCGCTCCAGGGTCGGCCCGGCGGCGGGCGCCGCCTTCCGCTCGTCGAGGACGCGGTGGAGCCGGGCCGCCTCCGTCCGCCACTTCCGGTCCACGACCTCCTCCGGATACTGCCGCCAGTCGACGGGCGACCAGTCGGGCCCCGGTTCGGCCGGGCCGCCGTGGAAGAGCCGGGCCGCGAGCAGGGACGCGGCCTCGTCCATGGCGCCCGGCTCCTCCAGCAGATCGCAGGCGGGCCGCTCGCCGAGACGGGTGGCGAAGCCCTCCGCGAGCCGGTCGCGGCGGGACAGTTCGGTCAGGGCGGAGACCACCCCGGCGTCCAGCCGGGCCGGCCAGCGGCCCATCCGCCAGGCGGGCAGGGCGACCCGGGTGAGCAGCCGGTCCCAGCCCGCGTAGGCGAGGCCGACCTGCTCCTGGGCGACGATCCGCAGCCCGTAGTCGACGTCCTGGGCGCGCTCGGACGCGGCGGCGGCGACGCCCCGCTCCATCTCGGCGGCATGGGTCCGGCAGGCGCGCAGCAGCAGCCGGGCGACGCGGGCGACGAAGCCGAGGGCGAGGGCACGGGGAAAACCCGGCAGACCCAGCAGACCGCGCAGAGCGAGCAACAGCCGTATCGGCCCGGTCGGCGCGGTTCCGTTCCGGCCGCCTCCGGCCGGGGCCGAGGGCCGGGCGGGGACCTGGGATCCGGCGGCCCCGGCGAACCCCGCCGCTCCGGCGGGCCGGGCGCCGAGGGCGACCGCGGCGTCCAGACCGCGGACGAAGCGGCGCGCCCCGGCTATGTCGGGCTGGGCCGCGGACGCCGTGCCCGCCACCACGGGCGCGAGCAGGGCCCGCAGCTCGGCGACCCGCATCCACCACAGGAACGGCGACCCGATGACCAGTACGGGTGCCTCGGCCGCCGCCTCCCGGCCGTGATCCGGGCGGCCGGGCGGCCGGATCGCCCGCAGCGGGCGGTGCGCCCGGTGCGTACGGTCCTCCAGCCAGCTGTCGCAGTCGGGGGTGAGCGCGAGCGCGGAGGGCGCGGGCACGCCCAGCCGGTCGGCCAGCTCCCGGACCAGCCGGTAGAGGTCGGGGGCCGCGCTCTCGGGGATCTCGACGGTCGGGCTGAGGGCGGGTCTGGCCCGCGCGATCACCGCCGCGACACCCAGCGCCGCCACGCCCACCACGAGCGCGGCGACCAGAGCGACGGTCCGGGCGGTGTCCCAGCCGGGACCCGGCATATGGCCGGTGTTCCCGCCCGCGAACAACACCACGGCGACGGCCGCGGGCAGGATCGCCACCGCGACGGCTCTGCCACGGATCCGCAGCACGGCCAGCGCCCGTGAGCGCGCGGCCCGCGCGCCGATCGACATCGACTCACTGATCCCGGTAATGGACACGGCCGGTCCTCACCCCCTCTGCCCCGCGACGGTGTAGGTGGTGCACTCCACCCACTGTGGCACCCGCCACCGACATCGCAATGCCGGTGGGCCAAGTGCCGGAACGCCTCCGCCGCACCATAGTTGGGGCGATCGCGGGCGTCATCCGGATGGCCGAGCGTCACCCGATGGAATGGCTTTGGTCAAAGGTGATGACGAATGAGCGGAGAGTGTGAGTTCCCCGTGGAGATGGCGTGAATACGCCAACTTCCACCCCGGTCCGGATCCGGGTGGATCCCCGCCGTGACGTCCTTGACCAGGGGGGCGGGGGCGGCGGAGCGCGCCGTACGGGCCCGGCGGCGGCGCCCGGAACGGAACCGTCGACGCGGGACGAACCCGGCCGCGAAGCGGAGCCGTACCGCCGTTTCGAACGGAGCGGAACGCACCGGCCCCGGCCCCCTGGTCAAGGACGTCACGGCGGGGATCCACCCGGATCCGGACCGGGGTGGAAGTTGGCGTATTCACGCCATCTCCACGGGGAACTCAC
>NZ_JBEYIS010000049.1:0-57155 GCF_040635975.1 Streptomyces sp. NPDC006798 | reverse complement strand
CGCTGCGGATGGAGCGGCAGTCCCTGCTGCTCCAGCCCGACGCACCCAGACTGTGGGTGATCATGGACGAGACGGTGTTCCGCAGGCCCGTCGGCCGCCCGGCCCCCTCATGGGAACCGGGCGCGACCCCCTCCGGGCCCCCGTGCCTCCGCCGCTCCCCCTGCGGTACCCCGCCACGGAGACCCGGGTGGGCGACCCCCAGCGCCTTGGCCCTCCGAGCATCGCCCGGAACTACCCGGGTCTCGCCCGGCGGCCTGATGTCGTCGGCGGTCTGCGGACCGCCTGTGGCTGTTCGCGCAGTTCCCCGCGCCCCTAAATGCTCTCCCCGGCACCGGCCCTGAAAATAAGGCCCCCGCCTCTGCGTGAGGGCGATGAGGAGGGCAACCAGGGGCGCGGGGAACTGCGCGACAAGCCACATGCGGGCTGCGGACCGCGAACAAGCAGCGGTCGCCGGGCGAGACCCGGGTAGTTCGGGACGGCGCCCAGGAGGGCCAAGGCGCTGGGGGTCCCCCCATTGCCGAAGGCATAGGGGGCGGAACTGCGCGACCAGCCACGCACGGTCTGCGGGCCGCCGACGACATCAGGCCGCCGGGCCGACCCGGTCTTCAAGTGGGGGCGCGGCTTCGGCGGCGAGGGCGCCCGGGGCAAGGGGCATCGCGGGGTGATGCGGCGCTCCGGCTATGCCGTGAAGCCGCCGTCCACCGCGATCTGCGCGCCCGTCACATACGCCGCCTCCGGCCCCGCCAGGTGCGTCACCATCGCCGCGATCTCCTCCGGCCGCGCGTACCGGCCGACCGCCGTATAGCCGTGGATCGTCTTCGCGAGCGGACCGTCCTCGGGGTTCATGTCGGTGTCCGTCGCGCCGGGGTGGACGACGTTGACCGTGATGCCGCGGTCGCCCACTTCCCGCGCCAGCGCCTTCGTCATGCCGATCAGCGCGGCTTTGCTGGTGGAGTAGAGGGAGAAGCCGGGGAAGGGGATATAGCCCGCGACATTGCTGCCGATGCCGATGATCCGTCCGCCGTCGGACATATGCGGCAGTGCGGCCCTGGCCGCCAGCAGGGGAGCCCGGACGTTGACCTTCAGGGTGCGGTCGATCTGTTCCACGGTCAGCTCCTCCAGCGGCGCGACCGTGAATTCGGCGGCGTTGTTGACCAGGATGTCGAGCCGTCCGAAGGCCTTCGCGGCGCGGTCCACCGCCGCCCGGACCGCGTCGGGGTCGGCGCTGTCGGCCCGGACGGCGAGCGCCCGCCGCCCGGCGGCCTCGATCCGGGCCACGACGGCGGCGGCCCGTCCGGCGTCCCGTGCGTAGGTGATCGCGACATCGGCGCCCTGCTCGGCCAGCCGGACGGCGACGGCCGCGCCGATGCCCCGTCCGCCGCCCGTGACCAGTGCCGCTTTTCCATCGATTCGGTTCATGTGACCGATCCTGGCGAACCGGGGGTGCCGGTTCCGGCGGTAAACGGACGTCGCGTACGACACCCCGCCGGGAGCGTCAGCCCTGGTCGCCGGTCCCGTCGCCGGCCCCGCCGGCCCCGTCGCCGCCGGTGTCCGCGTCCGGCGCGGCCTTCGGCGGACGTCCCCGTCTGCGGATCGGGGCCGTATCGCCGGGCAGTCTGCCCTGCTCCGCCAGGGCCCGGCGGAGCAGGAACTCGATCTGCGCGTTGGCGCTCCGCAGTTCGTCGGAGGCCCAGCGGGCGAGTGCCTCGTACACCGCGGGGTCCAGCCGCAGCAGCACCTGCTTACGCGGCGGAGGGGGCGGCGGTGGTGGTGGCGCGGGCGGCGGTGTCACTGGTAGAGCGTGCCCGTGTTGATGACCGGCTGCGCCGAGCGGTCCCCGCAGAGCACCACCATCAGGTTGGAGACCATCGCCGCCTTCCGCTCCGGGTCGAGATCGACGACATCGTCCTCCGCCAGCCGGTGCAGCGCCGCCTCGACCATGCCGACCGCGCCGTCGACGATCTGCCGCCGGGCGGCCACGACCGCGCCCGCCTGCTGGCGCTGGAGCATCGCGGACGCGATCTCCGGGGCGTAGGCGAGATGGGTGAACCGGGATTCGATGATCCGGACCCCGGCGGCTTCGACCCGGGCGTGCAGTTCGAGGCCGAGCTTCTCGGTGATCTCCTCGGCGTTGCCGCGGAGGGAGAGCCCGTCCTCGTCATGGGCGTCGTACGGGTACTCGATGGCGATATGGCGGACGGCCGCCTCGGTCTGGGTGGAGACGAACTCCAGGAAGTCGTCCACCTCGAACATCGCCTGTGCGGTGTCCTCGACCCGCCAGACCACCACGGCGGCCAGTTCGATCGGATTGCCGTAGGCGTCGTTGACCTTGAGGACGGCGGTCTCGTGGTTGCGGACCCGGGTGGAGATCCGCTCGCGGGAGGTGAGCGGATTGACCCAGCGCAGTCCGTCGGTGCGGATCGTGCCCCGGTAGCGGCCGAAGAGCTGGACGACCCGGGCCTCACCGGGCGCCACCATGTTCAGCCCCGCCATGGCGACGGCGGCGGCGGTCGCCACCACGATGCCCAGGGGGATCAGGGTCGCCCGCGCGGCGACCGACTCCATCAGGGCCGCCGCGACCACCAGCAGGGCACCGGCCACGACTCCGGCCGTGCCCAGCAGCAGGGCGAGCCCGCCGGCGATGCTGCGGGCCGGGAACTCCCGTACCGCCGGTACGGACGGCTCCGGTCTGTCGTGCCGGTCCGTCGTCGCGATGTCGTGGGACATCGAACCCCCCTGTGTCACCCGGTGGCCGTCCGCCCTTCCGGCGGCGAACCACTGCTAGCAATGTGATTACACATTAATCCATCCGGCAACTATCCGCCTCTCTCGAACGTCGATCCTGTGCGTGGGGTGCTGATTCTCACGTCCGAAATGATCGGATCAGTCAGATTTTTTCGGGTCGAACGGTGTTAGTTTTCTGAGCCGCCTCCGGTCGAACGGTGGCGGGACCGGACCGGGCCACCCGGCCCCCTCCCGGCCCCCGGACCGCCGGGGACGGCGGAGAACTCCGGTGCGGAAGAGGAAGCGGAGCGGACGAGCCATGGGCCGAGCGGAGGAACGGCGGGCCCGCCAGCGCGGCACGCGCCGGGGCGGGAAGAGCGGGCGTACGGGCATACGCCGCCTCTTCACCTGGAAGAAGACGCTGGGCGCCTTCCTCGGTCTGGTCGTCCTCGGGATCGGCGCCTTCGCGGTGATCTATATGATCACCCCCGTCCCGGCCGCCAACGCGCAGGCCGAGATGGAGTCCAATGTCTACAAGTACAGCGACGGCACAGTCCTCGCCCGTACCGGTGAGATCAACCGCGAGATCATCGAGCTGGACCAGCTCCCGCAGGACGTCCGCTTCACCTTCGTCGCCGCCGAGAACAAGGGCTTCTACAAGGACAGCGGTATCGACTTCAAGGGCACCGCGCGCGGTGTGCTGAACACGATCTCCGGCAAGGGCAAGCAGGGTGGCTCGACCATCACCCAGCAGTACGTCAAGAACTACTACCTCAGCCAGGAGCAGACGGTCAGCCGGAAGCTCAAGGAGCTGGTGATCGCCCTCAAGGTCGACCGGGAGAAGTCCAAGGACGACATCCTCGCCGGGTACGTCAACACCAGCTACTTCGGGCGCGGCGCCTACGGCATCCAGGCCGCGGCGCAGGCGTACTACCGGGTCGACGCCTCGGAGCTGAACGTCTCCCAGGCCGCCTATCTCGCCGCCCTGCTCCAGGCCCCCAACCAGTACGACTGGGCGCTCGCCTCGGAGACCGGCAAGAAGCTCGCCACCGAACGGTGGGGGTACGTCCTCGACAACATGGTCGAGATGGGCAAGCTCGACAAGTCCGTCCGGGACGCCCAGAAGTTCCAGGTGCCCAAGGCCCCCAAGGCCGCCCCCGGGATGGAGGGCCAGACCGGCTATCTCGTCGAGGCGGCCAACGCCGAACTCGCCCGCCAGGGCGTCGACGAGGAGGACATCGAGGCCGGCGGCTGGACGATCACCCTCAACATCGACCGGGCCAAGCAGAAGGACCTGGAGGCCGCGGTCGAGAAGGAGCTGGAGTCCAAGCTGGACCGCGAGAAGAACAAGCGGGCCGCCACCGTGCAGGCCGGGGCCACCTCCGTCGACCCGAAGACCGGCAAGGTCGTCGCCCTCTACGGCGGTGTCGGGGCCACCGAGCACTGGCTCTCCAACGCCACCCGCCGCGACTACCAGCCCGCCTCCACCTTCAAGCCCCTCGTCCTCGCCGCCGCCCTGGAGAACGAGGCCACCACCCGCGCCGGTGAGCCCATCGGGCTGAACGCGATCTACGACGGCACCAGCAAGCGCCCCGTCGTCGGCAGTGACATCCCGTTCAACCCGCAGAACGAGGACAACCGGAACTGGGGCGAGCGGATCACCGTCCAGAAGGCCACCAACCACTCGGTGAACTCGGTCTACGCCCAGATGATCGTGGACGTCAGCCCGGCGAAGACCAAGGAGCTGGCCCTCGACCTCGGGATCCGCGACGGCGAGGACTTCCCCGTCGCGCCCGCCGTCTCCCTGGGCACCATGCTCGCCTCCACCTGGGACATGGCCGGGGCCTACGCCACCCTCGACAACCACGGTGTGAAGGTCACCCCCTCCATCGTCGCCTCCGCCGAGCACCGGGCCCGCAAGGCCGAGCTGAAGGACCCGATCGGCGACCGGGTGCTCTCGCGCGGCGCGGCCGACACGGTCACCGCCGCCATGGAGGGCGTCGTCCAGGACGGCTCGGGCCGCCGCGCCCAGGGCTCGTACGACGCGGCGGGCAAGACCGGCACCTCCGAGAACAACCGCTCGGCCTGGTTCGTCGGCTACACCCCGAACCTGGTGACCGCCGTCGGCCTGTTCGGCGAGCGGCCCGACGGCACCGGCCAGGAGACCCTGACCAATGCCATCAACCCCGGCCGCGCCAACGGCGGCGGCGTTCCGGCCAAGATCTGGAAGGCGTACACCGCCGAGGCGCTGAGCGCCGCAGAGGCCCGGGAGCGGTTCGACCTGGAGGTCGAGGACCCGGCGCGCGGCGAGCCCTCCCCGGCGCCCTCCGACAGCGGCGAGCCCTCCCCGAGGCCCAGCGCCGAGCGGTCGGCCGAGGAGCCGGCCCCGGCCCCGTCCCGTACGTCCGAGTCGCCGGCCGATCCGGGCCCCTCGCCGTCGCCGAGCACCCGGCCGACCACCCCGTCGCCGTCGCCGAGCGACATCCAGGGACCGGGCGAACCGGGCGGCCCCGGTGAACCCGGCGGCCCCGGCGGTCCGGGGGGACAGCCGCCCAACCCCGGTGAACCCGGCTCCCGCCCGATCAGACCGCCGAACTCCTGACCCGGCGGGTCGTACGACACGGTGCCCGCGGCCCTCTCGACGAGGACCGCGGGCACCGCTGTCGTATCGGGCGCCGAACCGGATACCAGTCGCGCATCGCACACACCGGACACCGCGGGCCCCGCCCTGCGGGCGGACGGCGCTGTTTTGACGACACGGCCCAGGACCCGGCGTCGTTTGCCGTACGAACGGGCGCACCCTCGCCGGGTGCGCCCGTTCGTACGACGGATCAGGCGTTGTTGACCGCCTCGGCGACCCGGTCGCCCAGCTTGGCGTCGACATTCCGCCAGTACTGGAAGGCCCGCTCCAGCACCGGCCGGGAGACGCCCTGGAGGAGATGCCCGGCGATGTTCGACACCAGCCGGTCCCGGGCCGCGTCGTCCAGCACGTCCCGGACCAGCGTGCCGGGCTGGCCCCAGTCGTCGTCGTCCCGGTGCGGGGAGTACGCCTCCCGGACCATCTCCCCGGCGCTCGCCCAGCCCGCGATCTCCCCGAACCGGTCGGTGTCCGCCGCGGGCCCGCCGTAGGAGTTGGGCGCGTACGGCCGGGCCGTCCGGGCGGGCTCGTACCGCATCGGGCCGTCCTTGGCGTACGAGTTGACCGCCGACCGCGCCCGGTTCGGCGGGAGCTGGGTGTAGTTGGGGCCGATCCGGTAGCGGTGGGTGTCCGGATAGGAGAACAACCGCCCGAGCAGCATCTTGTCCGGCGACGGACCGATCCCGGGGACCAGGTTCGACGGCTCGAACGCGGCCTGCTCGATATGGATGAAGTAGTCCTCCGGATTGCGGTCCAGCACCATCCGGCCGACCTCGATCAGCGGATAGTCGCCGTGCGGCCACACCTTCGTCAGATCGAAGGGGTTGAAGCGGTAGTCCGGCGCGTCGTCGAACGGCATGATCTGCATATGGAGCGTCCAGCTCGGGGCGTTCCCGGACTCGATCGACTCGTACAGATCCCGGCGGTGCCGGTCCGCGTCGTGTCCGGCCAGTTCGTCCGCCTCGGCCTGGGTGAGGAAATCCACCCCCTGGTCGGTCTTGAAGTGGTACTTCACCCAGAACCGTTCGCCACCGCCGTTGACCCACATATAGGTGTGGGAGCTGTAGCCGTTCATATGCCGGTACGACTTCGGTACGCCGCGGTCGCCCATCAGCCAGGTCACCTGGTGGGCCGATTCCGGTGAGAGGGTCCAGAAGTCCCACTGCATGTCGTTGTTGCGGAGTCCGGTCGCCGGATGGCGCTTCTGCGAGCGGATGAAGTCCTGGAACTTCTGCGCGTCCCGGACGAAGAAGACCGGCGTGTTGTTGCCGACCATGTCGTAGTTGCCGTGCTCGGTGTAGAACTTCAACGCGAAGCCGCGCGGGTCGCGCCAGGTGTCGGGCGACCCCAGCTCACCGGCGACGGTGGAGAACCGGGCCAGCATCTCGGTGCGCTTCCCGGGCTGGAAGAGGTCGGCCTTGGTGTACTGGCTGACGTCGTTCGTCACCTCGAAGAAGCCGTACGCGCCCGAGCCCTTGGCGTGCACCACCCGCTCGGGGACCCGTTCCCGGTTGAACTGGGCCATCTTCTCGATCAGATAGTGGTCCTGGAGCAGGACCGGGCCGTCGGGGCCGACGGAGAGGGAGTGCTCGTCGCTCTCCACCGGAATGCCGACGTTGTTGGTGGTGTAGGGGGTTTCGGTCACGAGCGTACTCCCGTCGGGAGGCATGGCTGGGTCGCTACGGCCGCCGTGTACCCCAGTACACGCCGCCGACACCATGTCGGCAACCGGTCGCCGCCCCGGTACCCCCGCCCGGGCGAACCCGGGCGGGAGCGTCACCCACCGTCACACATGCTCATGACCTGTCCGCCCGGACTCGGAGACCCGGCCCCGGAGACCGGTCCCCGGGCCCCTGACGGCCGGAGCCCTTACGACCGGGTCGGCAGCTCGAACCAGACCACCTTGCCGCTGGAGAGCCGGGTCGCTCCCCACCGCCTGGCCAGCCGGTTCACCAGGAACAGCCCGCGGCCGCCCTCGTCGGTGTCCCGCGCCTTGCGCTGCCTGGGCAGCTGCGGCGAGTCGTCGCCGACCTCGCAGCGCAGTACGTCGGTCCGCAGCAGCCGCAGGGTGACCGGGCGCTCCGCGTACCGGACCGCGTTGGTCACCACCTCACTGACCAGCAGCTCCACCGAGTCCGACAGCTCCTCCAGGCCCCAGCGGGTCAGCGCCCGCCGGGCCAGCCGGCGGGCCCGGCCCGGGGCGGCGTCCTCCGGTTCGAGGAACCAGTAGGCGACGTCACTGGGCGCGATCCCGTCGAAACGGGCCGCGAGCAGGGCGATGTCGTCGTCCCGGTCACCGGGGCCCAGCATGTCGAGGACGTCGTCGCAGAGCGCCTCCAGCGGCGGGGCGTGGTCCGAGCCGGTGAGCTGCGCGGTGGCGTGCAGCCGCTCCCGCAGCTGTTCGATCCCGGTCCAGACGTCCCGCAGCCGGGACTCCACCAGGCCGTCGGTGTAGAGCAGCAGGGTGGCCCCGGCCGGGGCGTCCAGCTCCACCGCCTCGAAGTCGACCCCGCCGACGCCGATCGGCGCGCCGGAGGGCACCCGGAGCACCTCGGCCCGGCCGCCCAGATGGAGCAGGATGGGCGGCGGGTGGCCCGCGTTGGCGATGGTGATCCGGTGCGAGACCGGGTCGTACACCGCGTACATGCAGGTGGCCATCCGGTCGGTACCGAGCCGCTGGGCCTGCTCGTCGAGATGGTGCAGGACCTCCTGCGGCGGCAGGTCCAGCCCGGCCAGCGTCTGGGCCGTGGTCCGCAGCTGGCCCATGATCGCGGCCGAGGTCATGGAGTGGCCCATGACGTCACCGACGACGAGCGCGACCCGGCTGCCGGGGAGCGGGATCGCGTCGTACCAGTCGCCGCCGACCCGGGCCGTCTCGGCCGCGGGCAGATAGCGCGAGGCCAGCTTGACCCCGGTCGGCTGCGGCAGGGAGTCCGGCAGCATGGTCCGCTGCAACTCGTCCGCGATATACGCCTCCCGGCCGTACAGCACCGCCTTGTCGATGCCCAGCGCCGTATGCGTGGCGAGCTGGGCGGCGACCAGCAGATCGTTGGTCTCGAAGGCGGGCCGGTCCGGACGGCGCAGGAAGACCGCGGCACCGATCACCCGGCGCCGCCCGCGCAGCGGGGCCAGGATCGCCCGGTGGCCGTTGGGCACCGTACGGTCCGCGCCCAGCAGTTCGGGCAGCGCGGCGCGGGCCGCCGCCGAGTCGCCGAAGACGGGCCGGACCCCGCGCAGCACCTCCGAGAGCGCGCCGCCGGAGCGGACCTCGCAGTGCTCGGCCGCGGGGGTGAGTTCGTTGTGCTGATCGATGACGGGCAGCAGGCCCGTACCACCGAAATCGGCACCGTCCTCAGCTAAACGCAGCCGGTCCGTGCGGCGGAGCCGGAGGACGAACGGGGAGACCGGGCGCTCGTCGCCGACCGGCAGCGGATCGCGCAGATAGACCAGGATCGCGTCGGAGAACGTCGGCACCGTGGCCCGGCAGAGGCCCAGCACGATCTCGTCCAGGTCTATACCGCGGGCGATCCGGCGGGTCGCCGCGCCCACGAAACGCAGCCGGTCGCCCTCGCGCCGGGCGGCTCCGGCCGGATCGGGCGTACCGGGGGGCACTCCGGGACCGCCGGGGCCACCGGGCGAGCCGGGTCCGCCCGGAGCGGTCGCCGGACCGCCGGGAGGATGCGGCACACCCCCGCCGACCGGGCCGTTCGGCGCCGGGACGGGTGAGGAGAGCGCGGCGGAGACCGCCGCGCCGCCGGCCGCCTCGGTGCGCGGCCGGGTGCGTTCCTGCGACCGGGCAGCCAGCGGCTGTCGGCCTTCATGGGAGGTGGGCTGCTCCGTCACGCGTGGGCTTCCGTCCATCTGGGCCGGGTGGGCGGTACATACGCCCCGGGGGGCCGTACGTCCGCTCCGCGGGCGACGCCGACGAGGTGCCAGACCTGCCGCACGGCTCCACCCCCTCGTAGTGACCTGTCTCGTGATGCGTGTGCTGAGTGTGCTGCGTGTGACGACATGGTGCTGCTGAACCGGCGGACGGCGCCCGCCGCGTCGGCCGGCCGCCGGCCTGCCGATGACTCACGGTCAGGTCCTGCGCTGAGCTCCATGGTTACCGAACAGTCCCCGAACGGCGAGCCTTGTGGACGACGATCCTACGTTTGCCCCCTGGGGGTGCATCAAGAGTCTCACGACGTCCTTCACGCCGGAGTACGTTCTCGGACCGGAGTCGGACAGATTGAGGACGCGATCTCGGTCACATCTGGGCAAGAAGTCGCACATCTGCTCCGTCGCGGCGGTTTTTGTCCCTCTTTCGGTACGGGCTCCGCCCCGCGCGCCGCTTTGACGGGAGCGCCGGTCATGGTCTCCGGTGCTCGGAGGTCTCCCGGGCGCGCGGGCCGTGGGGTGCCGCGCTCAGAGGGCCGCGCGCGCGGGCGTGCGCCCCCAGCTCGCGGGCAGCCCCGGCACCTCCCACGAAGGGTCGGGCCGCCAGTGTTCCCAGCCGTCCGAGAAGGGCGCCTCCCAGGCGCTCAGCGCGGCCACCGCGGCCCGGCCCGCCCGGCGCACCCGATCGGCCTTCTCCGCCCCCATCAGCCCCGCGCGCTGGGCCTCGGCGAACTCGTCCTCGTCCCGCCAGAGCCAACTACGGTCCGGGAATACCGAGATGTCCAGAAAGTGATCCTCGGAATCGATTCCCTCACTCCACCGGGTACGCGGCTCCTCCAGATTGACGTACCAGCTCCGGAAGACCCAGTCCTCGTCCCAGAACAGCCAGACCGACCAGGGATCACCGGGCCGGGCCAGTTTCAGCACCCCGGCGCCCCGCCAGCGGTCCCGTACGGCGGTACGCGGCGCGGTGTAGCGGGTGGCCAGCGGCTGCTCGTGCAGCGGGGAGCCGTCCGCGACCAGCGCCGGACGCACGCACTCGGTATCCGGCGCCAGCCAGACCGCCAGCAGGTCGGGGGAGTCCCGGACGACGGTCACCGGACGGCAGATCGCGAACCCGGGATCACCGTCGGGTCTGCCCGGTCCGCCGTGATCCCGGTACCGCCAGAGGATGTGCTCCCCCGCCCGCCACCGCCGCGCCGGTTCTGCCTCCGTCTGCTGCTCGATGCCACTCATGACGGGATTTTAGTGTTCGCGGCAGCGCGTTCCGCCGCCTTTGCCGAGGAACGGCATCCCGCCGTGGGCCCTCGCGCGGAGTGCCGACCGCGCCCGGTCGCGGGTTGCTCGCGCAGTTCCCCGCGCCCCTATGCCTTCGGCAACGGGGGACCCCCGGCGCCCCTGGGCCGCTCCCGCCCGGCCGGGCCCCGGAAGGGCTTCGGGGGCGCGGGGGCGCGACGAGCCACCGTCGGGGCCGCGTCCGGCAAGGCACCCGAGGCGGCACCCGCCTCCACCGCCCGCGCCCGGGACATCACGGCCTGGTCATACGGAGGACGTCCAGCGCCTCGTCCAGCTGCTCCAGGGTCAGATCGCCCCGGTCCACATAGCCCGACTCCAGCACCACCTCGCGGATCGTCTTCCGCTCCGCCAGCGACCGCTTGGCGACCTTCGCGGCCTCCTCGTACCCGATGTACTTGTTCAGCGGTGTCACCACCGACGGCGACGACTCCGCGTACTCCCGGGCCCGCTCCTCGTTCGCGGTCACGCCGTCGACCGTGCGGTCGGCCAGCAGCCGGGACGCCGCCGCCAGCAGCCGGACCGACTCCAGCAGGTTCTTCGCCATCACCGGCAGCATCACGTTCAGCTCGAAGTTCCCTGCCGCCCCGGCCACGGCCACCGTGGTGTCGTTGCCGGTGACCTGCGCGGCGACCATGAGGACCGCCTCCGGGACGACCGGGTTGACCTTCCCCGGCATGATCGAGGAGCCGGGCTGGAGGTCGGGCAGATTGATCTCGGCCAGCCCCGTCCTGGGCCCGCTCGCCATCCAGCGCAGATCGTTGGCGATCTTCGTGAGGGAGACCGCGATCGTCCGCAGCTGCCCGGACGTCTCGACCAGTCCGTCCCGCGCGCCCTGCGCCTCGAAATGGTCCCGGGCCTCGGTGAGCGGCAGCCCGGTCGCCGCCGCTACCTCCGCGATCACCGCGGCCGGGAAGCCGGGCGGGGTGTTGATGCCGGTGCCCACCGCCGTACCGCCCAGCGGCAGCTCGGCGAGGCGGGGGAGCGCGGCCCGCAGCCGCTCCACGCCGTAGCGCACCTGGGCCGCGTAGCCGCCGAACTCCTGCCCGAGGGTGACCGGTGTGGCGTCCATCAGATGGGTCCGGCCGGACTTCACCACCGGCGCGAACTCGGCCGCCTTGCGCTCCAGCGCGCCCGCGAGATGCTCCAGCGCCGGTACGAGTTCCCCGGTGACCGCGGCCGTGGCGGCGATATGGATGGAGGACGGGAAGACGTCATTGGACGACTGGGAGGCGTTGACCTGGTCATTGGGGTGGACCGGCCGTCCCAGCCGCTCCTCCGCGAGGGTCGCCAGCACCTCGTTCATATTCATATTGGACGACGTGCCGGAGCCGGTCTGGAAGACGTCCACCGGGAACTGGTCGTCCCACCGGCCGGCCGCGACCTCGTCCGCCGCCGCCGCGATCGCCGCCGCGACGTCCCCGTCCAGCACGCCCAGCCGGGCGTTGACCGTCGCCGCCGCCGCCTTGATCCGGGCCAGCGCCGCGATATGGGAGCGTTCGAGCCGCTGCCCCGAGACCGGGAAGTTCTCCACGGCCCGCTGGGTCTGGGCCCGCCACTTGGCGTCTGCGGGGACCCGGACCTCGCCCATCGAGTCGTGTTCGACGCGGTACCGCCCGCCGTCGCCGGCCGGACCGCCGCCGGGGCCGCCCGTGCCGTGGGATACGCCGGATTCCGATACGGACATGGGCTGTGTACCTCCTGATGGCTGCTGCAAGGCTCCTGAAAAGGTGAGCACTTGTCTGGTTCCGGCTATTCCCCTGCGCGCTACCAGCCAGTAGAACCCGGGGTAACCCAAGAGCCGGGGAGGCGCACATGACCAACGGAAAACGCACCGTCCAGCGGAGACTCCGTACCGGGATCGCCGCCGTCGCCGCGGTCGCGGCCGGACTCGTCGGTCTGAGCGCGCCGAGCGCCGGAGCGGACCAGGGACGTACCCGAGCCCCGACGGCCACGGCTGCCGTCGCACCGGCGGCGGTCGCGTCCGTACCGCTCCCGCCCGAGCTGGAGACCATCCGCGCCGCCGAGGCCGTGAAGCTCTACGGCAGCCCCGGGGAACGCCCGCTCGCCGACCGCAGGACCGGGCTGATCTCCCTCGGCGACAGCGAGATCTCCGGCGAGGGCGTCGGCACGCCCTACGAGCCCGGCACCGACGGCCCCTCCAACTGGTGCCACCGCTCGTCCGACGCGGCCATCCACCGCACCGGCATCCCCGCCGACGTCACCTTCAACGTCGCCTGCTCCGGCGCCTACACCGGCAATATCCGGATCGGCGGCCGGAAGCAGTACGCCGACGAGCTGGTCCAGAGCGACAATCTGGCCATCAAGGCCCGCAATACCCGGATCAAGATGGTGCTGCTGGTCGCCGGGGCCAACGACGATCTCCAGTTCGGCCCGGTGATGACGGACTGCGTGGTCCGGTACGTCACCCTCCAGGGCCCGTGCGCGCCCAAGTACGACCCCGGCTGGCAGGCCCGGGTGGACGCCCTGGTGCCCAAGGTGGAGGCGACCGTCCGGGACCTGCGGACCGTGATGCGCGGCGCAGGGTACGCGGACACCGACTACAAGCTGGTCGTGATGGGCTACCCCGGCCCCATAGGACCCGACTTCCGGGACAACCCCAAGTTCCCCGGCAAGCTGATCTGCGGCGGGATGGGGTACGACGCCGACACGGTCTGGGCCCGGAACACCGCCGTACCGGCCTTCGAGAAGGGCATCCGCCAGGCCGCCCGGACGACCGGCGCGACCTATCTCGACAACTCGCGCCTCTTCCACGGCCACGAGGTCTGCGCGGAGGACACCTGGGCCCGCGGCCTCCACCTGGAGCTCTCCAACCCGGTCCCGCCGGACGAGAACACGGCCCGGCAGTCCTTCCACCCCAACGCCCGGGGCCACGCCGCCTTCGCCGCCTGTCTGACCCAGATCTACGGCTCCGGCGTCCGGGAGGGCGGCTGCGCCGAGTCCAACTCCGACGGCAGGCCCGTACTGCGCCCGCTCGCCTGGGACGATGTCTTCAAGCCGCTGCGGAACCAGGCCACCGGTGAGTGCGCCGACGTCGAGGCGTCGGTGACCCGCAACGGGACCAGGACAGTCGGCTGGGAGTGCCACGACGGCCGCAACCAGGGCTGGTGGCAGGATCCGGCCGCGGGCTCCGTCCATACCGAACTCACCCAGGACCGCTGCCTGGACGTGCCCGGAGCCGATTATCGTACCGGCGCCGAACTGATCGTCTGGAACTGCTCCGGCGCCGTCAACCAGCGCTTCACCAGCTCCTCGGACGGCACCCTGCGCCCGTCGGCGGCGCCGTCGCTCTGCGCCACCCATGAGGCGTCCCGCGCGCCGCTGCGGCTGCGTCCCTGCACGGGCGCGGCGAACCAGCGGTTCGGCTGACGCGCCCCCGCGCCGGTGGCCGCCTCCGGGGACGGGGCGGCCACCGGCGCTCGGGGTCGTACCGCCGCGGGTCTGCGCAGCGGCCTCAGCCCAGGCCGGGGCCCCGGACCGGGATCGAGCTGAACGTCGGCGCGGGCGCGGGCTCGGTGAAGAAGTCGTTCCCCTTGTCGTCGACCACGACGAACGCCGGGAAGTCCTCCACCTCGATCCGCCAGACCGCCTCCATGCCCAGCTCCTCGTACTCCACGACCTCGACCTTCTTGATGCAGTCCTGGGCGAGCCGGGCCGCGGGGCCGCCGATGGAGCCGAGGTAGAAGCCGCCGTGCGCCCCGCAGGCGTCGGTGACCTGCTTGCTCCGGTTGCCCTTGGCCAGCATCACCTTGGAGCCGCCCGCCGCCTGGAACTGCTCCACATAGGAGTCCATCCGGCCCGCCGTGGTGGGCCCGAAGGAGCCGGAGGCGTACCCCTCGGGGGTCTTCGCGGGGCCCGCGTAGTAGACCGGGTGGTCCTTCAGGTACGACGGCATCTCCTCGCCCGCGTCCAGCCGCTCCTTGATCTTGGCGTGGGCGATGTCGCGCGCCACGACCAGCGGTCCGGTGAGCGAGAGCCGGGTCTTGACCGGGTACTTGGTCAGCTCGGCCAGGACCTCGTCCATGGGCCGGTTGAGGTCGATCCGGACCACGTCGCCGCCGTCGTCGAGCTGCTCGTGCGTGGTGTCGGGCAGGAAGCGCGCCGGGTCGGTCTCCAGCTGCTCCAGGAAGACGCCCTCGGCGGTGATCTTGGCGACCGCCTGCCGGTCGGCGGAGCAGGAGACGGCGATGGCGACCGGCAGGGAGGCGCCGTGCCGGGGCAGCCGGACCACGCGTACGTCGTGGCAGAAGTACTTGCCGCCGAACTGAGCGCCGATCCCGATCCGCTGGGTCAGCTCGAAGACCTTCTGCTCCAGCTCCTGGTCCCGGAAGCCGTGGCCGGTCGGGGAACCCTCGGTCGGCAGCTCGTCCAGGTAGTGGGCGGAGGCGTACTTGGCGGTCTTCAGCGCGTACTCGGCCGAGGTGCCGCCGACGACGATCGCCAGGTGGTACGGGGGACACGCGGCCGTGCCCAGGGAGCGGATCTTCTCCTCCAGGAACCGCATCATCGCGGTCTCGTTGAGGACCGCCTTGGTCTCCTGGTAGAGGAACGACTTGTTGGCCGAGCCGCCGCCCTTGGCCATGAAGAGGAACTTGTAGGCGCCGCCGTCGGTGGCGTACAGCTCGATCTGCGCGGGCAGGTTGGAGCCGGTGTTCTTCTCCTCCCACATGGTCAGCGGGGCCATCTGGGAGTACCGGAGATTGAGCTTGGTGTACGCGTCGTAGACGCCCCGCGACAGGGCCTCCTCGTCGCGGCCCGGGGTGAGGACGTTCTGGCCCCGCTTGCCCATCACGATCGCCGTACCGGTGTCCTGGCACATGGGCAGGACGCCCGCGGCGGCGATATTGGCGTTCTTGAGCAGGTCGAGGGCGACGAACTTGTCGTTGGACGACGCCTCCGGGTCGTCCACGATCCGCCGCAGCTGGGCCAGGTGCGCGGGCCGCAGATAGTGGGAGATGTCGTGCATCGCCTCGGCGGCGAGCCTGCGCAGGGCCTCCGGCTCCACCTTGAGGAAGGTCCGTCCGTCCGCCTCGAAGGTGGAGACGCCCTCGGAGGTCACCAGACGGTAGGGAGTGGTGTCCTCTCCCAGCGGGAGCAGATCGGAGTACACGAATTCCGGCATAGCGGCTATTCCTCACACAGCGGAAAAAACTGGACGGCATCGATGGGCGACGGCGCGCCCCCAGCGTAGAGCGCGCGCTTCGGGCCGGGCGTGTGAGGTAAGGCTCAGTAGCGCCGCCCTCCCGCCCCGTAGGGGATCGCCGCGCCGGGAACCCGGGCCTTTCCGGGGTATTGCCCCTGGTCGCGATCTATCGCGTATCGCTACCCTGGGTCCGTGGACCTCTCCAAGCACCGCCCCCAGCAGCCCACCGCCCCCGCAGCGCCCGGTCCCGCGCCCGCTCCCGGGACCCCCGGCTCGATCCGCGCGTCGGACGCCGACCGCGACCGGATCGCCGACATCCTCCGCGAGGCGCTGGCCGAGGGCCGGCTGGACGCGGAGGAGCACTCCGAGCGCGTCGAGGCCGTCTTCCGGGCCAAGACGCTGGGCGAGTTGCAGCCCATCGTCCACGACCTCCCGCAGGCGCCCGCCAGGACCGGCGGCTCCGCCCCGTACGCCTACGGCCCCGAGGCGGACGCCTCTCCCGCGGCCAATCTCCTCGCCTTCTGCTCCAGCACCGTCCGCAAGGGCCGCTGGAGCATCGGGCCGCGGACCAACGCCTACTCGATCTTCGGCAGTATCGAGATCGACCTCACCGAGGCCCTCTTCCAGCAGCGCGTCACGGTGATCAACGCGACCTCCGTCTTCGGCAATGTGGAGGTACGGGTCCCGGAGAACATCAGCCTGCGCGGCACCGGCAGCGGGATCCTCGGCAGCTTCGAGATCCGCGGAGCGGAGGCGGAGGATCCGGACGCGCCGGTGGTGATCGTGAACGGTTATGCGGTTTTCGGCAATGTCGAGGCCCGTCCCAAGCGCGGCCGCCGGGTCGCCGATCTCCATAACCGCCTGCGGAAATACCTGAGCTGAGCGGGTTCGGGGCAGGCGCGTGGCAGGGGCGGTTTCCGGTCACGAGCCCCTGTGCGCGGCGCCGTGCGCCGGAACCGGGTGCCACTCAGTGCATAGGCGTGCGTACAGCGGGTAGGGACTGCTGCATCGTCTCTCGCTCGCGAAGCCGTCGTCAGGAGTAGACCCGTGCTGCAACTGCCGTACCAGTCCTTGCAGGTGGCCGCCGTGCCTTCCCAGCGGGTACCCGCCGGGAAGGACAGGGAAGACCTAGACGGGCCCTGGCATGCGGAGGCCGTGTGCCGGAGGGACGAGGCCGGGTTGTTCTTCGCCCCCTCCAAGGAGCCGACGGCCGCCCGGCTCTCCCGTGAGGAGGCCGCCAAGCGGGTCTGCGCCCGCTGCCCGGTGATGGTCGAGTGCCGGGACCACGCCCTGCTCCAGCCCGAGCCGTACGGCGTCTGGGGCGGACTGACCGCCGCGGAGCGCCGGGTGCTGCTGGCCCGGCGCCGCCGCCGGGCCGCCGAGGCCAAGAAGACCGCGGCGGCGTAGGCGGTCGCGGTCCACGCGGCCCGGGCGGCGACGGCGCGGGCCGCCGGATCCGCCGGGCGCCGGTCCGGCGGGTTGCCGGGCCGGGCCGGCTGACGGTCCGCCTCTCCGGCTACTGGGCCCGGTCGAAGTCGATCTGGCTGTAGGCGCGGAGCTTGGACAGCCGGTGGGTGGAGTCGATCTGCCGGATCGTGCCCGACTTGGAGCGCATCACCAGTGACTGGGTGGTCGCGGTCTCGGCCCGGTAGCGCACCCCGCGCAGCAGCTCGCCGTCCGTGATCCCGGTCGCGACGAAGAAGACGTTGTCCCCGCCGACCAGGTCGTCCGTGGAGAGCACCCGGTCGAGGTCGTGCCCCGCGTCCAGGGCGCGCTGCCGCTCGGCCTCGTCCTTGGGCCAGAGCTTCCCCTGGATCGTGCCGCCGAGGCACTTGATCGCACAGGCGGTGATGATGCCCTCGGGCGTACCGCCGATGCCCATCAGCAGATCCACGCCGGTACCGTCCCGTACCGCCATGATCGCCCCGGCCACGTCGCCGTCGGAGATGAACTTGATCCGGGCACCGGTCTCCCGGATCTCCTTGACGATGCCCTCGTGCCGCGGCCGGTCCAGGACCACGACGGTGACGTCCTCGGGCATACAGCCCTTGGCCCGCGCGACCCGCCGGATGTTGACCGGGACGGGCGCGTCGATGTCGACGTAGTCCGCCGCCTCGGGGCCGGTGACCAGCTTGTCCATGTAGAAGACCGCGGACGGGTCGAACATCGCGCCCCGGTCGGCCGCCGCGAGTACGGCGATCGCGTTCGGCTGGCCCTTCGCGGTGAGCGTCGTCCCGTCGATCGGGTCGACGGCGATATCGCACTCCGCGCCGGTGCCGTCGCCGATCCGCTCCCCGTTGAAGAGCATCGGCGCCTCGTCCTTCTCGCCTTCGCCGATGACGACGACACCGTTCATCGAGACGGTGTGGACCAGGGTGCGCATGGCCTTGACCGCGGCCCCGTCGGCGCCGTTCTTGTCACCGCGGCCGACCCAGCGGCCCGCGGCCATCGCGGCGGCTTCGGTGACCCGCACCAGTTCGAGGGCGAGATTGCGGTCGGGGGCCTCGGGCGAGACCTCCAGATGGGGCGGCAGGTTGTGCTCGGTCATCGGAGCGCACCTTTCTGTACGGCGACGGCCGGAATGAGGGTGCTTCGACTTTATCCTCAGGTCGACACAATGAGCAGCGGGGCCCACGTTTGAGCGCGCGGCCCGGATGCGACCATGGACCCGTGGCAGGTATGCGAGGCAAACAGACGGTGCGGGACATGGTGCTGTCGATGACGGTCGTCGGGGCCGTCGTCGCGGTGATCTATCTCTTCCTCCCGAACGACGAAGAGGACCGGATGAAGCCGGTCGACTACCGGGTCGAGCTGGTGACCGCCCAGCGGGCGGCGCCCTACCCGGTGATGGCCCCCGAGGGGCTGACCCAGGGCTGGAAGCCGACCTCGGTGCGGTACGACCGGAACGCGGGCGCGGCCTGGCATCTGGGCTTCCTCGACCCGGACCGGGAGTACGTGGCGATCGAGCAGTCGACCCAGCCGTACGCCAAGTACGTCTCGAAGGTCACGCTGAAGGCGACCGGCACCGGCCGGACCCAGCTGGTCAACGGGGTGGCGTGGGAGCGCTGGACCGGCCCCAAGTACGACGCCCTGGTCCTCCGTGACAAGGGGGTCACCACGGTCGTCACCGGTACGGCCCCGCTGGCCCGGCTGACCGAGATGGCGGAGGCCCTGAAGGGCGGCTCGACCATTCCGAAGGACCAGGCGTCCTGGCCCGCGTCGACCGCGCCGTCGCCCAAGTCCTGATCACGCGCGTCACCCACGACGGGGCCGCCGCACCCGGAAGGTGCGGCGGCCCCGTCGCCGTGTTCGCGCGCCGGCGCGCGGTCGGTCAGACGGTGGTGACGACCGTGTCGTACGCCAGCCGGGGGGAGCGGGGGAACGCGGCGTCCCCGGCCGGACGGCCGATGTTCACGATCATCAGCGGGGTGTGGTCGTCGTCCAGGAACTCCCGCTGGACGGCCTCGTGGTCGAAGCCGGACATCGGCCCGGCCGCCAGCCCGGCCGCCCGGACGCCCACGATGAAGTACGCGGCCTGAAGGGCGGCGTTCATCCCGGCGGAGTGCTCACGCACCGGCCGCTCGGCGAAGAACAGCTCCTTGGCCTGCGGGAAGTGCGGCAGCAGCGCCGGCAGCTCCTCGTGGAACTCGTTGTCGGCGGCGAGGATCGCCACCAGCGGGGCCGCGCCGGTCTTCTCCCGGTTGCCGTCCGACATATGCGGCAGCAGCCGGGCCCGGGCCTCGTCGGAGCGGACGAGCACGACCCGCAGCGGGGTCTGGTTGAAGGCCGTCGGTCCGAACTTCACCAGGTCGTAGATCTCCTGAACCTGCTCGTCGCTGACCGGCTCGCCGGTGAAGGCGCTGGTCGTGCGGGCCTCGCGGAAGAGCAGGTCCTGGGCGGTGGTGTCGAGGGCCATGGGCATAGCGGCAAACCTTCCGGTGTGATCCGTGGGGGGAGGTACGGAGGGTCCAACGGTAACGCAATAGATTAAATTTCAACTACTTGCCCCGGGGTGTGCGAATGTGACCCACCGCACGGCACGCCCGGGGGCGTTCCGGCCCGCGCTCCGGTTGCCGCAGGCAACCACGGGCGCGGGGAACTGCGCGACCAGCCGGCCACGGTCGGCGGTCGGCGGTCGGTCGAACCCTGACCGTGTGTGGGTGCCGGGTCAAGGGCGGCCAGAAGGGCAACCCAGGTGTGCGGGGGAACCGCGCGACCAGCTACAGGCGGTCCGCAGGCCGCCGACAAGATCAGTTCGCCGGGCGCGGCCCGGGAGGGCCGAGGCGGGGCCTCCGGCCGGGCGCCGCCTCCGGCACCCGCGGGCTACCCGTCCCCCTCCGCCGCCAGAGACGCGTCGAGACGCGCCCGCGCGCCCTCCAGCCAGTGCCGGCAGACCTTCGCCAGCTCCTCGCCCCGCTCCCAGAGAGCCAGCGACTCCTCCAGCGTCGTACCGCCCGCCTCCAGCCGCCGTACGACCTCGATCAGCTCGTCGCGGGCCTGCTCGTAGCCGAGGGCGGCGCGCTCCGACGCCTCCGCCGCCGCCTCGGCGGACTCCGTCTTCTCCGTCTTCCCGGCCATGTGGTCCTCGTCTTCCCTTCCTCTGGTTCCCGGGTTCCCCGGGAACCCCGTGGTTTCCGATCCCGCCCCGGCGCCCGCCCGGGCATCGGGGACATCGGGCGCATCGGGGCCCGCGCCCCCCCGCCCTCGCCCGCACCCCCGCGCGGCGGCTATCCGGCGGCCGTCGGCCCCGTGACCCGTACCGCGAACTCGCCCTCCGCCACCCGGGCCCGCAGCTCGTCCCCGTCGCCCACATCGCCGGGGGAGCGCACCACGGCGCCGTCCGGCCGCTGGAGCACCGCGTACCCCCGTTCCAGCGTGGCGGCGGGGGAGAGCGACACCACCCGGGCCCAGGTGTGCGAAAGCTCCGAGTCGGCCCGGTCCAGCAGATGCCCCACGACCCGCCGGGCCCGCGCGGTCAGCGCGTCCAGCTCGGCCGCCCGCTCGTCCACCATCCGGTGCGGGCGCTCCATCGCGGGTCTGGCCAGGGTGTGCGCCAGACCCCGCTCCTCCCGGTCGAGCACGCCCCGGACCGTCCGCAGGGCCCGGTCCCGGAGCTGACGTACCCGCTCCAGCTCCTCGCCGACGTCCGGGACGACCTTCTTCGCCGCGTCCGTCGGTGTCGACGCCCGCAGGTCCGCGACCAGGTCGAGCAGCGGCGAGTCCGGTTCGTGGCCGATGGCGGAGACCACCGGCGTCCGGCAGCCGGCCACCGCCCGCACCAGCTGCTCGTCCGAGAACGGCAGCAGATCCTCCACACTGCCCCCGCCGCGGGCCACCACGATCACATCGACCTCGGGGTGCTCGTCCAGCTCCTTGACCGCGGCGACCACCTGCGGCACCGCGTGCACCCCCTGGACGGCCACATTGCGCACCTCGAACCGGACCGCGGGCCAGCGCCGCCGGGACACCTCCAGCACATCCCGCTCGGCCGCCGACGCCCGGCCGCAGACCAGCCCCACCCGGTGCGGCAGGAACGGCAGCGGTCTCTTCCGGTCCAGGGCGAACAGGCCCTCCGCGCCCAGGCTCCGCTTCAGCTGCTCCAGCCGGACCAGCAGCTCGCCCACGCCGACCGGCCGTATCGCCGCCGCCCGCAGGGAGAGCTGCCCCCGGGGCGCGTACCACTCCGGCTTGGCGTGCACCACGACCCGGGCGCCCTCCGACACCACATCGGCCACCGCGTCGAAGACCTGCCGGAAGCAGGTGACGCTCACCGAGATGTCGTGCGACGGGTCGCGCAGGGTCATGAAGACCACGCCCTGCCCCGGCCGCCGCGACATCTGGGTGATCTGCCCCTCCACCCAGACCGCGCCGAGCCGGTCGATCCAGCCCCCGATCAGCCGTGAGACCTCACCCACCGGCAGGGGGGCTTCCGGAGACGTGTTGAGAGCCATACGGGGAGCGTATCGGCCGGGTCCGACAGCGGGCCTCCACGACGGCCCGCCGGACCGTCCTACGACTCCCCCGGCCGCTCCCACCGCACCGCCAGCACCACAAGACCCACTCCGAGCCACACCACACCCACCACCTGGGCCGAGGTCGTCGCCTCCACCATCACCGCGATCAGGATCGCCGCCCCGACCACCGGCAGCACCAGATGACGCGTCCAGTCCGGCGGCCCCTCCATCCGGCGCACGACGAACCAGCCCACGACACTCGCGTGCAGCAGGACGAACGCCGTCAGCGCCCCGATGTCCACCACCGACACCAGATGGTCGAGCCCGTCGGGCCGCCGGGCCGCCCACACCGCCGCCACCAGGGTGATCACCGCCGCCACCAGCAGCGCCACCCGGGGCGTGCCGCCGTCGGTCCGGGCCAGACCGCGCGGCAGCCGCCGCTCACGGCCCATCGCGAACAGCAGCCGGCCGGCCGCGGCCTGGGCCGCGAGCGCCGCGAAGGCCGCCCCGATCGCCTTGCTCACCGCGATCAGATCGTGCAGCCAGGCGCCGACCGAGGCGTCCACCGCGTCGTAGAACGCCGTCCCCTGCTTCTCCGGCTCCCGGGCCAGCTCCGCCGACGACGCGGGCTCCAGCAGCGCCACCAAATAGGTCTGGACGAAGAACAGCACCCCCGCCAGCACGAGACAGAACAGCACCGCCCTCGCCACCTTCCGCGAGCCGCCGGTGACCTCCTCCGCGAACGAGGCGATCGCGTCGAAACCCAGATACGACAGCACCGCCACCGACACCGCGCCCAGTACCGCCGTCAGCGAGAAGGACAGATCGCCGGTGACCGGCGACAGCCAGCCGCGCTGCGCCCCGTCCCGTACCAGCACCACCACCGCCGAGACCACGAAGACCAGCAGCACCACGATCTCCATGGCGAGGACCGCGAAGCCGACCCGGGCCGCCGCCCGTACGCCCCGGAGATTGAGCGCCGTCGTCACGACCACCGCGATCGCCGTCCAGATCCACCGGTCCACGGACGGCACCAGGGCCTCCATCGCGATCCCCGAGAAGAGATACGCGACCGCCGGGATCAGCAGATAGTCCAGCATCGCCATCCAGCCCGCGATGAACCCGGGGCCCTGGCCCAGGCCCTTGGTGGCATAGGTGAAGACCGATCCCGCGCGGGGCGCGACGCGCACCATCTGGGCGTAGCTCAGGGCGGTGAAGGCCATGGCCAGCGTCGCCACGGCGTAGACGAGCGCGACCGCGCCGTGCGAGCGGGCGTCCAGGGCGCCGTAGACGCCGACCGGTGCCATGGGCGCGATGAAGAGGAGCCCATAGACGACCAGATCGCGGAAGCCGAGCGTCCGCCGCAGCTCGCCGCCGCTCTCCGCACTCGCCCGCGACTCCGGGACATCGGGCGCATGGGGCGCACCGGGTCTTTCGGTCCTTTCGGGCCGGTCCGGCTCATCGGGAACATTCGCACCGGCCATCGGCCCCTCCGTCCGTGCCGCGCCCGGGGCCCGCACGGCGTGACGCGGTCGGGCCCGGTCGTGCGTGGTCGTAACGCGGTTGTACGCGGTCATGACCTGGTCATGACGCGGTCGTCGTGCGCTCGTCGCGTGGTCGGGAACAGTCTTCCGCCCGTGGTGATCCTTCGCCTGTTCTGCTCCGCCTTACGATGGGGGGTATGACTGCTACGCCTCCAGCCCGTCGCGTCCTCCTCGCCGCCCCCCGTGGCTACTGCGCGGGCGTGGACCGTGCCGTGATCGCCGTCGAGAAGGCCATCGAGCAGTACGGCGCCCCGATCTACGTCCGTCATGAGATCGTCCACAACAAGTACGTCGTCCAGACCCTGGAGCGGAAGGGCGCGATCTTCGTCGACGCGACGGCGGAGGTCCCCGAGGGCTCCATCGTGATGTTCTCGGCGCACGGCGTGTCCCCCGTCGTCCACCAGGAGGCGGCCGAGCGCGGGCTCGCCACCATCGACGCCACCTGCCCGCTGGTGACCAAGGTCCACAAAGAGGCCGTCCGGTTCGCCAACGAGGACTACGACATCCTCCTCATCGGCCACGAGGGCCACGAGGAGGTCATCGGCACCTCCGGCGAGGCGCCGGACCACATCACCCTGGTCGACGGCCCCGAGGACGTCGCCAACGTCTCCGTCCGCGACGACTCCAAGGTCGTCTGGCTCTCCCAGACCACCCTCTCCGTCGACGAGACCATGGAGACCGTCGACAAGCTGAAGGAGAAGTTCCCGCAGCTGATCTCGCCGCCCAGCGACGACATCTGCTACGCCACGCAGAACCGGCAGATCGCGGTGAAGGAGATGAGCTCCGAGGCCGATCTGGTGATCGTGGTCGGCTCCAAGAACTCCTCCAACTCGGTCCGGCTGGTCGAGGTCGCCCTCGGCGCGGGCGCGCGCGACGCCCACCTCGTCGACTTCGCCGAGGAGATCGACGAGGCATGGCTGGAGGGCGTGTCGACGGTCGGTCTGACCTCGGGCGCCTCGGTCCCCGACATCCTGGTCGAGGGCGTGCTGGAGTGGCTGTCGAAGCGTGGCTTCGAGGACGTGGAGCTGGTGAAGTCGGCGGAGGAGTCGATCACCTTCTCGCTGCCCAAGGAGCTCCGCCGGGACCTGCGGTCCGAGGCCGCGGAGCTGATGGCGGCCCGTGGAGGCACGGGCTCCGCCGACTGACGTTTCCCGGGTGGGGGCGCCGGGGTGCCCGTAACGTGGTGTCCATGAACGTCTTCGGAGTGGACATCGGTGGATCCGGCATCAAGGGCGCGCCCGTCGACCTCGACCGCGGGGACCTGGCGCGGGAGCGCCACAAGGTCCTGACCCCGCATCCGGCGACACCCGAGGCCGTCGCGGACGGCGTCGCCGAGGTGGTCCGGCACTTCGACTGGACCGGTCCGGTCGGGATCACCTTCCCGGGCGTCGTCACCGGCGGGATCACCCGGACCGCGGCCAATGTCGACAAGGGCTGGATCGACGCCGACGCGGCCGGGCTGCTCAGCGCCCGGCTGAACGGCAGCGCCGTCACCGTACTCAACGACGCCGACGCGGCCGGGGTCGCCGAGATGACCTTCGGCGCGGGCAAGGGCCGGAACGGCACGGTGATGCTGCTGACCTTCGGTACGGGTATCGGCTCGGCCCTCTTCGTGGACGGGCGCCTGGTCCCCAATACCGAACTGGGCCATCTGGAGCTGCACGGCCGGGACGCCGAGACCCACGCCTCCACCAAGGCCAAGGAGGACGGCGACCTCACCTGGCAGCACTGGGCCCGCCGGGTCCAGAAGTATCTGGCCCATGTGGAGATGCTGTTCTCGCCCGAGCTGTTCGTCATCGGGGGCGGGGTGAGCCGCAAGGCGGATAAGTTCCTGCCCCTGATCGAGGGGATCAGGGCGGAGATCGTCCCGGCCCGGCTCCAGAACAACGCGGGCATCGTCGGCGCGGCGATGGCCTGCTCGGCGGCGTCGGCGGCTCGCTGACGGGGGCGCTACGGCCCCGGGAGCGTAAAGGTGTCGTACGGCCCGGCTCGCCCGGCGCGGGGCCGTACGGGCTCTACGGGCCGTCGGCCGACTCTCGGCGGCGGGCTCAGCGGCGGGCCGCCGGGGGCACCGCCCCACCCGCCCCACCCGTGCGGCGCTTGCGGCGCCGGATCCGCCGTACCTTGCGGACCGAGGCGATGACACCCGCGACCAGGGTGCCGCCGTACAGCCACCCCGCGTGGACCGCGAGGGCCGTGACGACCGCCATCACCTGGCCGCCGAGCCCGCCCTCGCCGCCCGCGATCGGGACGACCCCGGCGGCGAAGGCGATCGGCACCCCGATCGGGGCCGTGACCAGGTCGGCCTCCCGGACCCAGAGTGCGGTCAACGCGCTGACCGGCAGGAACAGCACCCCGTAGACCACCGCCGAACTGTCCAGGAGCAGCCGGGCGGCGAACCCCACGAGCACCATGGTGACCACCGCGAACAGCCCGGCGCCGAGCCCGGTGAGCCGGGGCGCGGGCAGCCGCCGCAGTACCTGGGCGAGGGGTGCGGGCCGGGCGGGTCGTACCCCGTACAGGACGGGACGGTCCGCGAGGGCGCTCTGCGGGGAGAGCGGACCCTGGGAAACGGGGGCCTGCGGCCGCTGCCGGCGCTGGGGGTGACTCGTCCTTGGCTGGTCCACCCGAACAACGTAGGTCTCCGAGGGGGACGAAGGAGGGACAGGACACGCCCTTTGGATGACCTTGGGGAAGAGTTCGACTCCACCAGCCGCCTCGGGACATCTGTCCGGTCCCCGGGGCCCCGGATTCGCCGGTGTCCCCGGACCGTACGGCCCCGGCCGCCGGTGGTCTCGTCGCGGGGGGAATCGGCCGGACCGTAGACTGGGGGATCAGCCGCGCCCGCGACCCGACCGGCCCGGCACCTCCCGCTCACCCATCGAGGAAGTCGTCACCGTGTCGCTCACGATCGGAATCGTCGGCCTGCCGAACGTCGGCAAGTCGACCCTGTTCAACGCCCTGACCAAGAACGACGTGCTGGCGGCCAACTACCCGTTCGCCACCATCGAGCCCAATGTGGGTGTCGTGGGCGTCCCCGACCCCCGGCTCGCCAAGCTGGCGGAGATCTTCGGCTCCCAGCGCATCCTCCCGGCGACCGTCGACTTCGTCGACATCGCGGGCATCGTCCGGGGCGCGAGCGAGGGCGAGGGCCTGGGCAACAAGTTCCTGGCGAACATCCGCGAGTCGGATGCGATCTGCCAGGTCATCCGGGCCTTCAAGGACGAGAACGTGGTCCATGTCGACGGCAAGGTCTCGCCCAAGGACGACATCGAGACGATCAACACCGAGCTGATCCTCGCCGACCTCCAGTCGGTCGAGAAGGCCGTCCCCCGGCTGACGAAGGAGTCCCGCCTCCAGAAGGAGAAGGTGGCGGTCCTCGCGGCGGTCGAGTCGGCGCAGAAGATCCTGGAGTCCGGCCGGACCCTCTTCTCCGAGGGCATCACCAAGGGCACCGAACAGGGCGACCTCCTCCACGAGCTGCACCTGCTGACCACCAAGCCGTTCCTCTACGTCTTCAACGTCGACGAGGACGAGCTGGTCGACGAGGAGTTCAAGAACGAGCAGCGCGCCCTGGTCGCCCCCGCCGAGGCGATCTTCCTCAACGCCAAGATCGAGTCCGAGCTGATCGAACTCGACGACGAGGAAGCCCTCGAACTCCTCCAGTCCATGGGCCAGGAGGAGCCCGGCCTCGCCACCCTCGGCCGCGTCGGCTTCGACACCCTGGGCCTCCAGACCTATCTGACGGCCGGCCCCAAGGAAACCCGCGCCTGGACCATCAAGAAGGGCGCCACGGCCCCCGAGGCCGCCGGAGTCATCCACACCGACTTCCAGAAGGGCTTCATCAAGGCCGAGGTGATCTCCTTCGCCGACCTGGTCGAAACCGGCTCGGTCGCCGAGGCCCGCGCCAAGGGCAAGGCCCGTATGGAGGGCAAGGACTACATCATGCAGGACGGCGACGTCGTCGAGTTCAGGTTCAACGTGTAAGCCACCTACCACTGCACGCTAGATAACTCGTCAAGTGGGCAGGTCAGAAGGGGTCGACTCCTCCGGGAGCCGACCCCTTCGTCGTCACCGTGCCGGATCGGTGCTGGATATTCTGACGCCGAATCAGCTGGCGTCAGGTGTCGTAAACGGTGGAGCGATGCCCGACGTGTACCACCCAGACCACGAGCTCCCCGTTGTCGATCGTGTAGACGACTCGGTAGTCGCCGACTCGTAGTCGACGGCGTTCCGGCTGCGACACGAGCGCGGTCGTATTGAAGCCGAGGGGATCGCTCTCCAGCTCGGTCAGCTTGGCGAGGATGCGTAGTGCCATGTCGCGAGGGATCTTCCGAAGCTCGGCCTGTGCCTCAGGGCGGAAGACGGTTCGGTACTCACTCACCGCGCGCCAGCGTCTCCCTCATGATGTCCTCGATCGGAATGCCGGGTGCGGGGTTGGCCATGCGCTCGTCGATGATCCGGTTGATCTCGCGCTCTTCCCACTCCTGGTACTTGCGCAGCACCTCGATGGAGACGACGGCGGCGACTTCCTTGCCTCGGCGCGTGATGACCGTGGGCACGTCGTCGCGGTCCGCGCGCTCCACGACTTCCGCCAGGTGGGCGCGCACGTCTCGGATGGACTCTATGGGCAGCGGCTGCGTCATGCGCTCAAGCGTACCGAGTGTGCCATGTGTACACCACTTCTTTGGTGCTGGATGTACTGGATGAACTTGCACCGTGCTGGATCGGTGCTGGATGAAGGCTGCAAAAGCCGCGTTTCGCAGGTGGGAGCGCTGTGCTGCACGTCCCGTTTCAGTGTGTGACCGGATAACACCGCGTCGCCGACGTGGCAGATATGCAGGTCGGAAGGGGTCCGACTCTCCGGAGTCGGACCTCTGGCCTTTCCGGCGCAGGAGGGGGGCCGGATCGGCTGCTCGGCCATCCGTCGTCTTTGGGCGGACTCAGGGGAGACGACCTCGATCACCAGACGCACCTCGTCAGGCGCGAACCAGGTCCGGTCGTTGTCGAAGGTGGCCGTTGTGACCAGCAGGTCGGGCTCGGGCCGATTCCGCTGGTCGAGTCTGACGGTCGTCTCACGGCCGACTCCCGTGTCGGCGGGGGCCTGTTCCATGAGCGCGACGGTGAGCATGGTGACGAGACGGCCGTGCCACGACCGCTGCGGGCACAGCCTGAAGACAAGCGCTCCGTCGATGAGCGCGGTGTGGCGAGGAGCCTCGGGGAGGCGGTCCAGGTCCTCCGCGAACCAGCCTTCCGCGCGGGGCGGGCGCATTCAGCCGGGCAGTGCGGTCATGGCCTTCACCGTAGCGGTCCGTCGCGTTCCGTGGGTCAGGACTGCGGGCCGCCCTCGCCGTGACCCGCGTCGGCCAGTTCCGCGATGACCTCCGCGTGGCACTTCTCCGGGACGCACCAGCAGCCAAGCCGGTGGCCGCGGAGCGCCGGGAGGAGGGCCAGCAGATCGGGGCGGGCGAGGAGGTGGTCGCGGTAGGCGGCGACCACCTCCTCGCGGGTGCCGTCGGGGCCCGGGCGGAAGGGGCTGGCCAGCGGGGAGCCCTTCAGCTGCCAGCCACCGCGGTTCATGGCGCGGCCCACATAGACGACATCGGCGTACGCGGGGTCGTCGCGGTGTCCCTTGAGATTGACCACGGTGGTGGCGGGGCGGGCGCTGCTCATGCACAGGATCCTCCGGGAGGCCGGGGTGGCGCGCCAGGCGGGTGGCGCGTACGGACGGTGGCGGGGCGGGTTCCCGTATCGCAGTCTGCGCCGATCCCGCGGGACGCGCCCCGCTGTATCCCCAGCGCCGGGATGTTTATACGATTTCAGCCTTCCGCGCTTCCTTCCCCCGCCCCCTTTGGTCCCGGCTTGTACCGCTATCCGTCGGGGTCCGGCGCATACCCCGACGAGGAGCAGTACTTTCGTGGACCCATCGCAGCAGCAGCCAGGTCCGGAGCCGCGGCCGGAGAAGGCGTCCCCCGGTCCGGGGCCCGGACCAGGACCCGGACCAGGACCCGGACCGGCCGGAGGGCCGGACGGTACGGCTCCGGCCGGTGGCACCGGGCAGCCCGACCCCTGGGCGGTGCCCCCGGAGGGCGCGCGCCCCGGTCCGCCGGGTCCCGGGCAGCCCGGTTTCGGGCCGCCCGGCTACCCCGGAGCGGCCGGCCAGCACCCCGCGTACCAGCCGTTCCAGCAGTTCCCGGGCTACCCCATGGCGCCCGTGACACCGTCGGTGAACGGTTTCTCCGTCGCGTCCCTGATCTCGGGCATCGCCTGCTGTATGCCCCCGCTGGGTCTGGTCCTCGGGGTGATCGGGCTCCGGCAGATCAAGCGCAAGGGGCAGCGCGGCAAGGGCATGGCGATCACGGGCATCGTGCTCTCGACCGTCTCCACCCTGCTCGTGACGCTCTTCCTCGCGACCGGTGCCGCGAACGACGTATGGCGGGAGTTCGAGGAGGCCGCCGACGAGGTGGCGTCGTACAAGACGGTCGAGGATCTGCGGACCGGGCACTGCTACAACCTGCCGGGGAGCACCGGCAAGGACGGCGAGGAGGTGTCGGAGGTCCGGGTCGTCGACTGCGCCGAGCCGCACGAGGCGGAGGTCACCGGCGTCTTCAAGCTGGAGGGGTACGACTCGTACCCCGGTGACGAGGCCCTGACGCCCGTCGCCGAAGGCCGGTGCACCGCCGTCGACCGCGCGTACGCCCTGGACGACTGGGCGATCCCCCCGACGATGGAGCGGTACTTCCTCACCCCGACCGCCGAGAGCTGGAAGCTGGGCGACCGCCGTGTCACCTGCAGCTACGCCACCGAGGGCGGCAAGAAGGTGAAGGTCTCGGTCCGTCGTGAAGCCGCCTCCTTCGACCCGGAGCAGCTCGCCTATCTGACCGCCGAGAACAAGGTGCTGGCCACCATCGACGCGATGCCCCTGGAGGACTTCCCGGAGTCCGCCGACGGTCACCGGGCCTGGGCCAAGACCACATCGGCCGCGCTGACGGAGGCGTCCGCCGCGCTCAAGGGCCGTCAGTGGGCCGGTCCCGTGGACGGCCTGGCCAAGAAGCGCGCCGCGGAGTTCACCAAGGCCAAGGCCGCCTGGGACCTGGCCGCGCGGGCCCGGGACGACGACAGCTTCTGGCTGCACGTCTACGACGCCGACTCGGCGCTGAAGCCGCAGACCGAGAAGTCGATCCGGGAGCACCTGAAGCTCGCCACCACCGAGCCGACGCCGGAGACCCGGACCTGAGAAGGACCTGACAGGACCTGAAAAGAGGACCTGAAAAAGGGGAGGAGACCGGTACCGAGAGCCACCGACAGCCCCCGGACACCGGTCTCCTCCAAGGACGCTTCCCGGCCCCTGCCCGGTCCGCGCCCCGTCTCGTCAGCGGCGCGGCAGCCCGCGGGCGACCGTCCGCATCAGCTCACCGTCCGCCGTGTCCCCGTCCAGGGACCAGAACATCGCGCCCCCGAGGCCCTTGTCGCGGATGTACTCGGTCTTGGCCCGCAGCACCTTGGGGTCGTCGTACGTCCACAGGGTGCTGCCGTCGAAGAGCCATGCCTGACCGTACTTGCGGTAGATCTTGTACTGGCCGGACTCCGCCAGCTTCTTCAGCACCTTGTAATCCTCGAAGCCCGCCTGGTGCACCGCGGGCGCGGGCCGATCGGCCGGCTGCCCCATGCCGTCGCCGCCGCCCTTGACCCCGGTCCAGCCCTGGCCGTACGCGGGCATGCCCATCACCAGCTTATGGGCGGGCGCGCCGCGGCGGAGCCAGTCGTTCACGGTCTGGTCGACGCTGAAGTCGTTCCGGGCGTAGAGCGCCGACTGCTGGGCCGTGGTCTTCTCGCCGGAGACATGGAAGTCGTAGCCCTGGAGGTTGACGAAGTCGAAGTCCTTCATCAGCTTGCGGACCTCGAAGCCCGCGTCGATCTTCGCCGGGGCGGTCGGGACGAAGGCGGAGAGCTCGTAGTGCTTCCGCTTGCCGTCCTTCTGCCGCGGCTGGCTCTTGGCGTAGGCGTCGAGCTGCTCGCGGAACTCCCGGACCACCGCGGTGAAGTTCTGCTTGTCCTCGGGCCGGTAGATCGTGTCGTCCTCGCCGGACGAGCCCGGCCACTCCCAGTCGAGGTCGATTCCGTCGAAGACCCCGGCCGCCGCGCCGTCGCCGCCGCGCGGGCCGTCCACGGGCAGATTGCCCTTGATGTAGATGTCGAGGCAGGAGCGGACGAACTCCTTGCGCTTCTCCGCCGTGAGCACCGCGTCGGAGAAGTGCGTGGACCAGCTCCAGCCGCCGAGGGAGATCATCACCTTGAGGCCGGGGTGCTTGGCCTTCAGCTCGCGCAGCTCGTTGAAGTTGCCCGCCAGCTTCTGGTCCCAGGCGTCCGTGACCCCGTCCACCGAGTCGGCCGCGGGCACCGGGCGCTGGTAGTCGGCCCAGGGGTCGGCCTGGCCCGCCGGGCCCTGGATCATGCACTTGCCCTCGGGGCTGACATTTCCGAAGGCGTAGTTGATATGCGTCAGCCGGGCGGCCTGGCCGCTGGTGTCCAGATCCTTGACCTGGAAGTCCCGGCCGTAGATGCCCCACTGGGTGAAGTAACCGATGCGCTTGTACGAGGGACGGTCGTCGTCATCGCCGCCGTGCGCCACGGCGGCGGGCGCGAGGGTGGCGAGCAGCGAGAGGGAAGCGGCGGCAACGGCCGTCCTGACAAGGTTTCTTCGACGCATGGGGCTCATTCCTGTACGTAGTCGCGGCGTCGGGCGCGCGTCCGCGCAGCCGGTGCCGGCTTCCTCCGTGAACGGGCTTCGTGCAGCACAGGACGCTATTGGTCTGGACCATTAAGGTCAATGCTTTGCCGGGAAACGGTAGGCAGCCCTCCGCGGCACCCCTCCCATCCGCGATTTCTTACCGGGAGTAAGGCTTTGGCCCGTGGTTGCGGTCAACAACCCACCGTTGTCAGGCTATTGCGGTCTGTCAATCCGCAGCGTGCGGTCGGGCGTGGTTGGGAGTGGTCCGTGGTCATCGGTGAGCAGCCGGCCTACCTTCGGGTGGCGAGCGACCTCCGCAGGAAGATCGTCGACGGTACGCTGCCGCCGCACACCCGGCTGCCCTCGCAGGCCCGGATCCGGGAGGAGTACGGAGTCTCCGACACCGTCGCCCTCGAAGCCCGCAAGGTACTGATGGCCGAGGGGCTGGTGGAGGGCCGGTCCGGCTCGGGCACCTATGTCCGGGAGCGGCCCGTGCCCCGCCCGATCGCCCGGACCGGCTTCCGGCCGCCCGCGGGCGCCAACCCCTTCCGGCAGGAGCAGGCGGTCGACGGCGTCCAGGGGACCTGGGAGTCCCGGAGCGAGCAGGAGGCGGCGGACGTCGACATCGCCGCCCGGCTCGGCGTCCCGGTCGGGGCGCGGGTGATGCGGACCCGCTATGTCTTCCGGGAGAACGGGGAGGCCATGATGCTCTCCACCTCCTGGGAGCCGCTGGACGTCACCGGCCGGACCCCCGTGATGCTGCCGGAGGAGGGGCCGCTCGGGGGGTGCGGGGTGGTCGAGCGGATGGCCGCGATCGACGTCGTGGTGGACAACGTCAGCGAGGAGGTCGGCGCCCGGCCGGGGCTGGCGGACGAACTGCTGGCGCTGGGCGGTGTTCCGGGGCATGTCGTCATGGTGGTGGCCCGGACCTACTACGCGTCGGGCCGCCCGGTGGAAACCGCGGATATCGTCGTACCGGCGGATCGTTTCCGGGTCGCCTACCGGCTTCCCGTGCGATGAGAATCCGGCCGGTGCCGCCCGCGGTCGCTGGCCCGCCGGTACCGTAGAAGTCCGGTCCGGGCCCTTCGTCCGTACCGGACGTAACCGACGAGTCGGTCGCGAGATCCCGGGATCGGGCCTCTTTCCTATCTCTTTGTGGTAAACCGCATGCTCTGAGTGAAGGTCAGGCGTAGGCTCCGGCATATGCATAACGCGGTTTCCCGGCGATCTTTCCGATCTTCTCAGTACTGCGGACCCACCGGGGGAGGGGTGCGATGAGCGACGGCAACGCCGCGCTTTCCTGGCTCGTCATACGCCAGGACGACAACGGCAACCGCTATCGGGTCGGACGGTACGACACCGAGGACGAGGCCCGCCGGATGGTGGACACGCTCTACCCGGAGGGGCAGCGGCGGCTCTACTCCGTGGAGCCCGTCGAGGGTTCCGCGCGCTGATCCGGCCGGGGGTACGCTCCCGCGCATGACGGAACGTGATCGTGACCGCGTGGTCGTGGCGGGTGCGCTGTGCGACCGGGGGCGCCTGTTGGCCGCGCGCCGCAGCGCCCCCGAGGAGTTGGCCGGGCGCTGGGAGCTGCCCGGCGGCAAGACGGAGCCCGGTGAACGGCCCGAGGACGCCCTGGTGCGCGAACTGCGCGAGGAGTTGGGCGTGGAGGCGGAGCCGCTGGACCGTATCCCCGGCGAATGGCCCCTCGGGAAGGGGTATGTGCTCCAGGTGTGGACCGTCCGGCTGCTCTCGGGGGAGCCGCGCCCGCTGGAGGACCACGACGACCTGCGCTGGCTCGGCCCCGACGAGACCGATTCCGTGGACTGGCTGGACCAGGACCGTCCCGCCGTCGCCGAGGTCGCACGGCGGCTGAGGGCCGGGTCCGCCCCGGCGGGCCCGGCGGCGGGCGGCTGAGGCGCCCCGGCCGCTGGGCCGTTTGCGTCAAGGATGCGTCTATCCATCACCAAATAACCACCAAACCTGATGAAAGGGATATCTCCGGCCGTAATTCGGGTATGTGGTGGTTAGCCACCCGCACGGGACGTGGATCTGCTGCTGGTCCAGGAAGTGAGCGGCGTGATCGACATCGACGGCGCGTGCGCCGAATGGACCTTCCCCGCCGAGCCCGACGCCGTACGATCCGCTCGGCACGCCGTCCGCGACACCCTTCGCGACTGGGGTCTCGACCACGGCGTCTGCGATGTGACGGTGCTCCTGGTGAGCGAGTTGGTCACCAACTCCCTGCGCTATGCCTCCGGGCCGATCGGCGTCCGGCTCAGCCGGCCCGAATCCGCCGAGAGCGCCTCCTCCCTCCTGGTCGAGGTGTCCGACCCGCTGCCCGATCCGCCCGTCGCCCGGACGGCGGCACCGGACGACGAGACCGGCCGGGGGCTGCAACTCGTCGCCGGAAACGCCCGCCGATGGGGGACCAGACGCGGTCTCACGGGGAAGACTGTGTGGTTCGAGCTGTCTCTCACTGGTTAAAAGTGTGAAGGGACAACGATCACGGCTCGGACGGCGCAAAATGAACGAGACCGTGCTGTGATCGTGAACGCCGTGTGCGTCGGAGCCGTAGTGCTGAATACTGCGGTCATGGCCGGTCCGGTGCGGTGAGCTGGAGGGGACGGTCGCGTGAGCGAGATATCTGGGACGACGGGCGATGTCGTGTGGCAGAGCAGCCCGCCTGGCTCGATCTACGACTACATCAGGGTCGCCTCCTTCTCGATAGGTCCCGACGGCCTGGTGGACCAGTGGAGCCAGCGTGCCGTCGACCTCTTCGGGCTTACGGCGTCCCAGGTCAGAGGCCGGGATCCGATCGAGGTCTTTCTGCCGCCCGAACTGCGTCCGCGCGGCCACCGGCACGTCAAGGAGATCCTCGACGGCAAGGAATGGACCGGCCTGGTGCCCTTCAGGTCGCCCGGCGGCCCCCGGGCGGGCGGCCTGGCCGAGATCTATGTGATGCCCAGTGAGACGGAGACCGGCGAGCGGGCCGCCCTCTGTATCGTCGTCGACGTCCGGGCCCTGCGGCGGATAGAGACGGATCTCGCCGCCTCCGAGGCGATTTTCGGCCAATCGCCCTTCGGGTTCCTCCTCTTCGGAACCGATCTGCGGGTACAGCGGGCCAACCAGCGCTTCGCCACCGTCTTCGGCGGCTCCGTCGAGGACCACCGGGGCCGTACGGTCCACGACTATCTCTCCCGGTCCGAGGCCGACCGGATGACCGTGTCCCTGCGCCGGGTACTGGAGACCGGAGAGCCCGCCCTCGACCTCCAGATCGTCGGCGCGCCGCCCCTCAGCGCCGAACGGCGGCACTGGTCGATCAACCTCTACCGCGTCCACAGCGGTACGGGCCGGACCATCGGGGTGGCCGGAATCGGTACCGATGTCACCCGCCGTCATGTCGCCGCCCGCGAAGCGGCCAGCGCCCGCCGCAATCTCGCCCTCCTCAACGAGGCCAGCGCCCGGATCGGCAACTCCCTCGATCTGGAGACCACCGCCCGCGAACTGCTCGACGTCGCCGTCCCCGGCTTCTGCGACCTGGCGTCGGTGGATCTCTACCAGGCCCTGCTCACCGGCGACGACGAAGCCCCCGGCCCCTGGGACGCCCCCGGCGCCGACGGCTGCGGCGGCAGCGCCGAACTGCGCCGGGTCGCCTTCGCCAGCGCCGTATCCGACGCCCCGCTGATCACCACCCCAGGCTGCGGCACCCGCGGCGCCACCCCCACCGCCGTCGGCGAAGTCCACCGCTACGGCGCCAACTCGCCCTGCGCCAACG
Organism: Streptomyces sp. NPDC006798; assembly: GCF_040635975.1. Lineage (NCBI taxonomy): Bacteria > Bacillati > Actinomycetota > Actinomycetes > Kitasatosporales > Streptomycetaceae > Streptomyces > Streptomyces sp. NPDC006798. The sequence continues at coordinate 21,450 of NZ_JBEYIS010000049.1, read as the reverse complement.
CCCTGCGTACCGCACGGGTCCAGCACATCCCCGCCACGAGCGGCGGCCTCGTCCAGTCCACCCTCGCCGTTCCCATGGTGGCCCACGACTCCGTCGTCGGCCTCGTCCAGTTCTCCCGGGCCAAGGGCAGCGAGCCCTTCGGCGAACGGGACCGGGCCCTCGCCGGCGAACTCGCCGCCCGCGCCGCGGTCTGCATCGACAACGCCCGCCTCTACCGGCGGGAGCACGAACGGGCCCTCATCCTCCAGCGCAGCCTGCTGCCCCCGGGCGACCCCGAAGCGGCCGGGCTCGACATCGCCTGCCGCTATCTGCCCGGCAACACCGCCACCGAGGTCGGCGGCGACTGGTTCGACGTGATCGAGCTGCCCGGCCACCGCACCGCCCTCGTCGTCGGCGACGTGATGGGCCGCGGACTGCGCGCCGCCGTCGCCATGGGCGAGCTGCGGACCGCCGTACGCACCCTGGCCCTGCTCGATCTCGAACCCGCCGAGGTCCTCTCCGCCCTCGACGAGATCGCCCGCGGTCTCGGCGGCCCCGGCGGCACCCAGCAGGGCAGCCGCGCGGCCCACAAGTCCCGGGAGGCCGATCTCGCCGAGGTCTACCTGGCGACCTGCGTCTACGCCGTCTACGACCCGGTCACCCGGCGCTGCACCTTCGCCAACGCCGGACATCTGCCGCCGGTCCTGGTCGAACCTGGGGAGGAGGCCCTGCTGCTCGACGTACCCCCGGGCCTGCCCCTCGGCGTCGGCGGTGAACCCTTCGAGGAGGTCGAGGTCGAACTTCCCGAAGGCGCCCTGCTCGCCCTCTACACCGACGGACTGGTCGAGTCCCGCGACCATCACCTCGACGAGGGGCTGAGCGCCTTCCGGGCCGCCCTCACCTCGCCCACCCTGCTCACCGGACCGGGCCTCCCGCCCGGTCCCCCGGCCCCCGCAGGGCTGCCCGCCACCACCGTTCCGATACCCGGCCCCCCGGTGCCCGCGCGCATGGCCCGGCCCCAGGAGCCCCGGTCGCTGGAGGACGTCTGCGACCACGTACTGAACAGCCTCGACACCCGCCACGGCGAGGACGACATCGCCCTCCTCATGGCCCGGGTCCAGGGGCTGCCCGCCGAGGCGGTCGGGGACTGGCAGCTGCCCCGGGAACCCCGCTCGGTGGGCCGGGCCCGGGAGCTGGCCCGCGGCCAGCTCGTCGCCTGGGACCTCGAACCCCTGGTCGACACCGTGGAACTGCTGGTGAGCGAGCTGGTCACCAACGCCCTGCGGTACGGCGAGGGCGAGATCCGGCTCAGGCTGCTCCGGGACCGCACCCTGGTGTGCGAGGTCTGGGACTCGGGACTCGTCCAGCCCCGCCGCCGCCGGGCCAGGGACACCGACGAAGGCGGTCGCGGCCTCCAGCTCGTCGGACTGCTCAGCGCGGCCTGGGGCTCCCGGCGCACCCCCCGGGGCAAGACCGTCTGGTTCGAACTCGCCCTCCCGGGCGGGGGCGCCGCCGAGCCGACCGTGGACCAGCTCCTGAGCATGTTCTGACCGTTCCGCCCGTTTCGGGTGTTCGGGCCGTCCTGGCCGTCCTGGCCGTCCGGGCTGCTCGGGCCTTTCGGGCCGGGAGGGGGTCCGGGGGTGGTCAGGAGCCCGACTTGAGCGCCGCCAGCCGTACCTCCACCTCCGCCGTGTCGCCCAGCCCTTCGAGCTGCTCGAACTGGGCGTCCAAAGAGGAGGCGGCCAGCTCCCTCTTGCCCAGCGCCCTGGCCTCCTCCCGGCGGACCTTGTCCTCGAAGCGGCCCAGCTCGCTCGCGGGATCCAGGACGTCGACGCTCTTCACCGCGTCCAGCATCCTGTTCTGCGCGTCAGCCGAACGGGAACGGGCCACCAGCTCGTCCCGTTTCGCCTGGAGCTGGGAGAACTTCGCCTTCATCTGATCCAGCCCGGACTTCAGCTTCTCCACCACCTCCGTCTGGGAGGCGATCACCGGCTCGGCCGTCGCGGCCTCCTTCTCGGACTGGAGCTGACGCTGGAGGGCCACCCTCGCCAGACCGTCGAACCGGTCCGCCTCGGCGGCCCCGCCCGAAGCCCGCAACTCGTCCGCCTTCCGGCTGGCCGCCAGCGCCTTCTCGCCCCACTGCCGGGCCGCCGCCACATCCTCCTGATGGTCCTGCTCCATCAGCCGCAGATCGCCGATGGTGCCCGCGATGGCCTGCTCCGCGTCGCTGATGTTGTTGGCGTAGTCCCGGATCAGCTGGTCCAGCATCTTCTCGGGATCCTCGGCCTGATCGAGCAGGGCGTTGATATTGGCCTTGGCCAGCTGGGTCACCCGGCCGAGGATGGTCTGTTTGGTCATGGCACCTCTCCTTGTCGGAGCTGCGGGGCTCGTCGTCGGAGCCGAGGAATCCGGTAGGGACGACCGCGGCGCACGAGCCGCGGCCACCGGCGGAAAACGGGATGACGGGGGTACGGCGGCGATCGGTACGGCCCGCCCGACCACAGAAGCCGGCCGCACCGGCAGCTCCGGTCGGAGTCGCCGAATCGGTCGGAGCGGACGCGACCGCCGGGCGGAGCCGGAACGATCCGGGGCCGGCGGATCCCTCAGAAGCGACCACCACCCATCCGCCCGCGCGTACCCCCGCCGCCGAAGCTGCCGGGCCGCCCCTCGAACCCGCCGCCGAACCCCCCGGACCCGAAGCCGCCGAACCCGCCACCACCCGCACCATGACGCCCTCCCCCGCCGAACAGTCCGCCGAGCACGATCCCGCCGAGCACCGCTCCGCCGAGACCGCCCCCCGCGCTTCCTGCCTGAGATGCACCGCCCGGACCGAACGGGTTCCCGAATCCGTCGACGTCCTCCTCGGCCAGCCTCTGCGCCTCCCGCGCCAGCGCGTCCGCCCGCTGCGCCTCGGCGAGTGCGGCCCGCGCGTTCCGCCGCCCGTCCCCTCCCGCCGCGGCGACGCCGTCCCCGCCGCCCCCGCCGTCCGCCGGTTCCGCCGTCCCCGCCGCCAGCTCCTCCGACAGCCTCAGCCGCCGCTGCGCCTCCGCCAGCCGGGTCCGGGCCGGGCTGCCCACCGCGCCCCGGTGCGTGGCGATGTAGTCGGCGGCGGCGCCGACGGCCGAGCGCGCCCCGAGCGTGGCCTGGCCGAGCAGGCTACGGGCCCGCCGGGCCTCCTCCTCCGCCACGCGTGCCCCCGCCAGCGCCTCGTCCAGGGCCGCGTCCGCCTCCTCCAGGCGCCGCAGCGCGTCGATGGGGTCGTAGCGCCCCTCCATCTCCCGCCGGACCTCGGCCGCCACGGTCTCGGCCCGGGCGATCCGGCCCCGCAGTCCGGCCGTCGAATCCCCGGCCGCGGTCCCCGCGAGCGTCCCGCGCGCCTCCGCGAGATCACTGTCGGTCTCCGTCAGGGCACCCGGCAGAGCGCCGACCGCCTCGGCCAGCTCACGGGCTCGCCGGTCCACGGCTTCGATCAACCGCTCCGCCTGCGCGAGCGCGCCCTCGGCGGCCCGGATCTGGACGGCGGCCGAGGCGTTCTCACCGGCGTCGAGAGCGGTACCGGCCCGGTCGACGGCGGTCTTGGCGAAGACCAGCCGGTCCCTGGCCCCGGCGGCGTCGCCCGCGACGGGGGCGGACGCCGACTCCGCGTACCGCTCCCGCATCACCGCCAGGGCCGCCTCGGTCGGGATGATCCGCCCGTTGAGGCCCGTGAAGTGCTCCCGGGCGGCGGCCAGGGTCTGCGGAGCGTTCCGTTCCAGATCGCGCAGCCGGTCGAAGTCGGCGGTTTCGGCGTCCAGACGCCGGTCGGCGTCGGCGCACCGGGTCAGGATCTCGGTCAGCATCCGGCGCCGGGTCGCGTCGTCCTCCGGATGGGCGTCGTCGAGCCGCTGCCGGAGCCGGAACGCCGCTGTGAGCTGCTCCCGGGCGTAGCCGACCGCCTCGTCGAAAGGTTTCGCCGTGTCCTCGCCGAACTGCGCGGCGGCGAAGCCCAGCTCCTCCTGGCTGGTTCGGAGCGCGTCATCGGTGTCGACGAGGGCTTGTCGCGCCTTCGCGTCCAGCTCGGCCGTCGTCGGCCCGGACGCGGTGTCGCCGCCGCCCCAGCCCGCCCGGCCCCCCTGCGGGGTGGTACGGGTGGCGGTACGGCGCCGACGCCGTACGGCCGCGTAGGCGACGGCACCGCCCACGGCGACCGCGACACCCACCGGAAGCACCAGGTCCGCCGCGCCCGTACCGGTACTGGTACGGGTACCCGGATCGGGGTCGCCGGGAGTGATCGCGGGTGTGGGGACGGGGCGGCCGGAGAGCACGGCGGTGTAGCCGTCCGCGGCGCCGACGGCGGCGCCCGCCCAGTCGTCGCGCCGGAGCGGGGGGACGACTGCGGTCCGCGCGACCTCCGCCAGTTGGGCGTCCGTGAGGCGGGATTCGACGGGGGCCCAGTAGGCGAACTGGCGGTCGTGGGTGGCGACGGCCAGCAGCAGATCGTCGGTGCCGAGGCCGTTGCGGCGGGCCGTCGCGTCGGCCCAGTCCGGTGCGGTCCGGCCGGAGAAGTCCCGGACGTAGACGACGAAGAGCTGAAGCCGCTCGGCGGCGTACAGCCGGTCGATCGCCCGGACGACCTCGGTACGGCGGCCGTCGAGCGCGTCGACCCGGTCGGTGACCGGGCCGTCGCGGGAGAGGGTGACGGGGTCCTCGGCGGGCGGGGCCGCCGGAGCGATCCCGGCGGTCGTACCGGGAAACGCCGGGGCGGGTGCGGCCGTCGCGGGCGGGACGGCGGGCGTGCCCGACCACCAGGCCGTCAGCAGGACGGCGGCGGCCACTCCGGCTGACATTCGCGTCACATGGGGAGGTTATGTCCGGATGCGGAGCCTCGCGACCTGGCGAGAACTCGCCATCCGTGAGTCACTCTGAGTAATCGCGGGGAGATATCCGGTGCGCGGACGAGACGGGTACGGCGCCGTGCCGGTCGAAGCCCGTGAGAGCGTCCGTTCCTTGACAACTGCACAGTGAGCCCGGGTGACGGCGGACGGCGGCGCGGGCCGCCCCGGGAGAGGGAAGAGACGGACGGGAGAGAGGAGAGAGCCATCCGCCGTGGAGATGGCCGGTACGGCCGGGGGCCGGGCCTGCGGAGCGGCGCGGGGTGCTCCGCAGGCCCGGCCCCCGCGGTCAGGAGCCTTCCCGGCGCCTGATCTTGTTGCCGAGCCACACCAGGGGGTCGTACTTGCGGTCGACGGCGCGTTCCTTCAGGGGGATCAGGGCGTTGTCCGTGATCTTGATCCCCTCGGGACACACCTCGGTACAGCATTTGGTGATGTTGCAGTAGCCCAGTCCGTGCTCGTCCTGGGCGGTCTTCTTCCGGTCGAGGCCCTCCTCGGCGGCCGAGTCCAGCGGATGCATGTCCAGCTCGGCCACCCGCATCAGAAACCGCGGCCCGGCGAAGGCGGCTTTGTTCTCCTCGTGATCACGGACCACATGGCAGGTGTCCTGGCACAGGAAGCACTCGATGCACTTGCGGAACTCCTGGGAGCGGTCCACGTCGACCTGCTGCATCCGGTACTCGCCCGGGGCCACGCCCCGGGGCGGGACGAAGGACGGCACCTCGCGGGCCTTGGTGTAGTTGAAGGACACATCGGTCACGAGATCCCGCATGACGGGGAAGGCCCGCAGAGGGGTCACGGTGATCGTCTCCTCGCGGGAGAAGACGGACATCCGCGTCATACACATCAGCCGGGGGCGGCCGTTGATCTCGGCACTGCACGAGCCGCACTTTCCGGCCTTGCAGTTCCAGCGGACCGCGAGGTCGGACGCCTGGGTGGCCTGGAGGCGGTGGATGATGTCCAGGACGACCTCGCCGTCGTGGACCTCCACGGAGTAGTCCCTCAGCTCACCGCCGTCCTGGTCGCCGCGCCACACCCGGAAACTGGCCTGGTACGCACTCACTCGTGGAGCTCCTCTTCGGTGAGGTACTTGACCAGCTCCTCCTTCTCGAACAGGGCGAGCAGGTCGGGTCGGATGGAGTCGGTCGTCGTCCGTTCGAGGGCGATCCGCCCGCCGTCCGGGGCGGGCTCGGCGGGGTCGGCCAGCCGGCAGCGCAGATTGACCCGGCGCCATGCCCGCTCCATGGCGGGCCGGTCCTCCCGGGTGTGGCCGCCGCGGCTCTCGGTCCGTTCCAGGGCGGCCCGGGCCACGCACTCGCTGACCAGGAGCATGTTCCGCAGATCGAGGGCGAGATGCCAGCCGGGGTTGAACTGCCGGTGACCCTCCACCCCGGCCCGGGCGGCGCGCTCCCGCAGCTCCACCAGCTTCCCCAGGGCCTGCCGCATCTCGCCCTCCCGCCGGATGATGCCGACGAGGTCGTTCATGGCCTGCTGGAGTTCCTGATGGAGGGTGTACGGATTCTCCGGCGGCCCGCCGTCCGGCGCGCCGGACGGACTGAAGGGCCGCAGGGCCTCCGCGGCGGCGGCGTCGACCAGGGCGTCGTCCACCGCCGGGCGGGGGCCGCCCTCCAGGGCGTGCCGGGCCGCGTGGAGCCCGGCCCGGCGGCCGAAGACGAGCAGATCGGAGAGGGAGTTGCCGCCGAGCCGGTTGGAGCCGTGCATCCCGCCCGCGACCTCACCCGCCGCGAACAGGCCGGGCACCCCCACCGCGGCGGCCGTGTCGGAGTCGACCGCGACCCCGCCCATCACGTAGTGGCAGGTCGGCCCGACCTCCATCGGCTCCGCCGTGATGTCGACATCCGCCAGTTCCTTGAACTGGTGGTACATCGACGGCAGCCGGCGCCGGATGGTCTCGGCCGGCATCCGGGTGGAGACATCGAGGAAGACACCTCCGGCGGGCGACCCACGGCCCGCTTTGACCTCGGAGTTGATGGCCCGGGCGACCTCGTCGCGGGGGAGGAGTTCGGGCGGGCGCCGATTGTTGTCCGGGTCGTCGTACCAGCGGTCGGCCTCCTCCTCCGACTGCGCGTACTTCTCCTTGAAGACCTCCGGGATGTAGTCGAACATGAAACGGTCACCCCGGGAGTTGCGCAGTACGCCGCCGTCGCCGCGGACGGACTCGGTGACGAGGATGCCCTTCACCGAGGGCGGCCAGACCATCCCCGTGGGGTGGAACTGGACGAACTCCATATTGAGCAGGGGCGCCCCGGCGAGCAGGGCCAGGGCGTGGCCGTCGCCGGTGTACTCCCACGAGTTGGAGGTGACCTTGAAGGACTTGCCGATACCGCCGGTGGCCAGGACGACCGAGGGCGCTTCGACCACGAAGAACCGGCCCGACTCGCGTTCGTAGCAGAAGACCCCCGCGACCCGGTCGCCGTCCTTGATCACTTGAGTGACCGTGCACTCCTGGAAGATCTTCAGCCGCGACTCGGCGTCGCCGGTGGCGGCCTCGTCCTCCTGCTGGAGGGAGACGATCTTCTGCTGGAGGGTACGGATCAGCTCCAGACCGGTCCGGTCACCGACATGGGCCAGCCGGGGATACTCGTGACCGCCGAAGTTCCGCTGGGAGATCCGGCCGTCGGGGGTGCGGTCGAAGAGGGCGCCCCAGGTCTCCAGCTCCCAGACCCGGGCCGGTGCCTCCTGGGCGTGGAGCTCGGCCATCCGCCACTGGTTGAGGAACTTCCCGCCGCGCATGGTGTCCCGGAAGTGGACCTGCCAGTTGTCCCCGGCGTTGACATTGCCCATCGAGGCGGCGATCCCGCCCTCCGCCATCACGGTGTGGGCCTTGCCGAACAAGGACTTGCAGATCACGGCGGTCCGGGCGCCCCGCTCCCGGGCCTCGACGGCGGCCCGCAGCCCGGCGCCCCCCGCTCCGATGACCACGACGTCCCACTGCTGGCGTTCGAGTTGCGTCATATCAGAAGAACCTCGGATCGTCGAAGGCACCGGAGGCGACCAGATAGACATAGAAGTCGGCCGCCGCGACGCTGATCAGCGATGCCCACGCCAGCTGCATGTGGCGCTCGTTCAGCCTGCCCACCCAGCCCCACAGGCGATAGCGCACCGGATGCTTCGAAAAGTGTTTGAGCCGCCCGCCGACGATATGGCGACAGGAGTGACAGGACAGGGTGTAGGCCCAGATCAGCACGATGTTGATCAGGAAGACGACGGTGCCGAGGCCCATATGGCCCCAGTCGTAGTTCTCGTCCCGGAAGGCGAGCACGGTGTCGTAGCTGAGGATCACGGCCACGACGATCGCCAGATAGAAGAAGTACCGGTGGATGTTCTGGAGGATCAGCGGGAAACGGGTCTCACCGGTGTAGCGGCGGTGCGGCTCGGCGACCGCGCAGGCGGGCGGCGACGCCCAGAACCCCCGGTAGTACGCCTTTCGGTAGTAGTAGCAGGTCAGCCGGAAACCGAGCGGGAGGATCAGGATCAGCAGGGCGGGGGAGAACCCCCACCAGTCGCCGACCAGCCCCCACTCGGGCCCGCCCTTCATCGGGACGCAGTTCTCCGCCAGACAGGGCGAGTAGAAGGGGGACACATAGGGGGCCGCGTAGTAGTCGGCATTGGCGAAGGCCCGCCAGGTCGAGTAGACGACGAAGGCGAACAGCCCGGCGGCGGTGAGCGCGGGGGCGAGCCACCAGCGGTCCGTCCGCAGATGGCGGGGGGAGATGGCGGCGCGCGTCGGGCCGTGCACCCCCGTACGCGCGCCGGATGCCGGGTCCGACGACCCGCTCGTATGGACATGTGGTGGTTCGGTACCAGTGGCCAACGGAAGGTCTCCTAGGGAGCGTGCCGGTCTCGGACGCCCAGCCCCTCGTCGTCGGAGTCGGTCCACAGCGCGTCGTTGTACGGCACATCCGGGATGGTGACCAGGTCCTCACGGTCCCCGGGGCGGGTCCCGGTCCCCGTACCGGGGCCGGTGCCACGGGGCCGCCCGGCTGTGCCGCCGAGTCGGCCGACGGTGCGCTCCAGCTCCTCGACCCGCTGGACCAGGTCGTCGAGGCGGCGCTGCATCGTGGTCAGGTCTTCCTGCTGGGACATGACGTGCCCTCACTTCCGCGGGGTGCGGTGGCGTCGCTCATGCGCCTGCGAGTGTTCCGCGTCACATCCCCGGTTGTGAAGAGATGTGCCGGGACTTCCCGCGCAGGAGTGGCGAGTGCGCCTCCGGTTGTCCGATTCTCACTCCTTCCATTTTCGGGTTCTCATCCCGTTTCGGCGGCTTTCGCGGGCCTTCCGCTGCTCTGCCCGGGTGACCTTCCGCCCGCGCGCGCCGTGTCGGCGCCGCCCCCCGGGGTCCGTCCACTTCAGTGGACCGGAATCGGTGTGATCATCAAAAAATTTCCTCATCCTCCGCATCTGTACGACCGCGGAACCTTCAGGACGAAGAGGTGGACCCATGGCCCAGGACCGGACCTCCCGGACCTTCCGATCCCGGACACTCCGCTCCGCCGCGCTGCTCACCGGCGGAGTGCTGGCGCTGCCGGCTCTCGCGGGGTGCGGGGCCGACGAGGCCGAGCTGACGGGCCGGGCCACCCAGCAGGACATCGCGACGACCGCGCGCCAGCAGGTCGGCGAGGGCGGCACCCTGCGCTGGGCCGTCGACACCATGCCGACGACGCTCAACACCTTTCAGGCCGATGCCGACGCCACCACCGCCCGGGTCGCCCAGGCCGTTCTGCCCGCCCTCTTCACCCTCGACGCCAACGGCCGCCCCCAGCGCAACCCCGACTATGTGGAGTCCGCGGAGATCGTCGAGCGCGAGCCCAAGCAGGTGGTGCTCTACAAGCTCAACCAGAAGGCGGTGTGGAGCGACGGCCGGGAGATCGGCGCCGCCGACTTCGTCTCCCAGTGGCAGGCGCTCAGCGGACGGAACACCACGTTCTGGACCGCCCGGAACGCCGGGTACGAGCGGATCGAGCAGATCCAGAAGGGCGCCGACGACCTGGAGGTGAGGATCACCTTCAAGAAGCCCTACGCCGACTGGCAGTCCCTCTTCACCCCGCTGTACCCCAAGGACGTCACCGGACTCCCCAAGGCGTTCAACGACGGCGCCCGCAATACGATCAAGGCCACCGCGGGACCCTTCCGGATCGCCGAGATCGACCGGAAGAAGAAGGACATCACCCTGGTCCGCAACCCCCGCTGGTGGGGCGAGCAGACCAAGCTGGACGCCATGGTCCTGACCGCCGTACCGCGCGACGAGCGGGCCGCGGCGCTCGCCGCGGGCAAGGTCGACATCGCCGAGATCGACCGGAACACCGCCGACCGGATCGCCCTCGCCCTGCGCAACAAGTCCACCGGGGGCAAGCAACCGGGCCAGGGCCCGCAGGCCGCGCTCACCCCCGGTAAGGCCCTCCACCTCTGGGCCGTCGCCAACGGCTCCGACGAGGAGGCCGCCGAAGCCGCCCGGGCCACCCGGCTGAAGACCGCCGACGCCATCCGGGCATACGCCGCCGAACAGGCCGGACTGCGCGGATTCACGGTCCGCAAGACCCTCGAACCCGCCTACACCCAGCTGGCCCTCAACGGAGAGTCGGGCCCTCTCGCGGACGACCGGGTACGCCGGGCCATCGCCCGCGCCCTCGACCGCGGCGAGTTGGCCGAGACCGTACTGCGCCCCCTCGGCCTCCCGGCCGAGCCTCCCGGCAGCCATCTCGCCCTGAAGGGACAGCGCGCCTACACCGACAACAGCGGGGCGCTCGGTGAGCAGAACACCCAGGAGGCGCAGGCCCTGCTCGCCGACGCGGGCTGGACGCCGGGCGGGGCGCTGAAGAAGCCGGGTTCCGCCAAAGCCGGGGCCAGTGGCTCACCTGCCGCCTCGCCCTCCGGGGACGCCGGGCCGGACGGGAAGAACACCGCGCGGAGCGCCCGGCAGGCCGAGGTCACGATCCCGGCAGGCAGCGGCCCGGACACTCCCACCAAGGACGGGCTCTACATCGTCGGCGACGAGAAGTCGGGCGGAAGTACCCGGGTCCTCGCCCCGGCCCCCGTCACCTTCGAGGACCTGTCGCTCCAGCGCCGGGCCGGACTGATGGCCGATACCGACACCGAGACCGGCCGCGGCGCCGGGAAGGACGGGGACGCCAAGGACACCGGGCGCGGAGTCACCGGCGCCTACGCCCCGGCGGGCACCGCCGCGCCGGTGGCCGCGGGCGGCAGCCTCGGCAAGGACGGCAAGCCGCTCACCCTGCGGTTCGTGCTGCCCTCCGGGCCCGGTTCCGAGTCCCTGCGGGCCGTGGGGGAGAAGATCTCCGGGATGCTGAGGCGGATCGGGGTCCGGACCGAGATCACCAAGGTCGCGGACGAGAGCTACTTCAAGGACCACATCGCCTCCGGCCAGTACGATCTGGCGCTCTACTCCTGGCCCGCGACCGCCTATCCGGCGACCGACGCCCGCCCCATCTACGCCAAGCCGGAGCCAGCCAGCGACGGCTCCCTGCTGGTGGAGCAGAACTACACCCGGGTCGGCACCGACTACATCGACCAGCTCTTCGACCAGGCCGTGGCCGAGCTGGACCAGGACGAGGCCCGTGACCTGGTGCGCCGGGCCGATGCCAGGATCTGGGCGGCGGCCGGTTCGATCCCCCTCTATCAGCGGCCCGAGCTGGTCGCGGTCCGGCCGACGGTGCTCAACGCGGGAGCCTTCGGCTTCGCCACCCCCCGGCTCCAGGACATCGGCTTCACCCGGGCCGCGGCGGCGAAGGCCGGACCTCCCCCGGTCCTGCCGAGTCCGTCGCCGAGCGCGTCCGAGGGCGCTGAAGATGCCGAGGACACCGAGGAAAGCGGTACCGAGTAGCCGATGCCGAACTGAAACCGCGCCGGTGACAGTCCCGGGGCAGGACCGGGAGGTCCTGCCCCGGGACTGTCACCATCCGGGGTGTAACCGACGGTAATGGCTGCTGACCTCGGGTACCTCAGAAGTGCCTCAAATGACCTTGCCCGCCGACGGCCGTCGTGGGCATGATCGTGACCGGCCTCCTCGACCCAGGTTCGGGCCGCTCGGCGCGCCCCATACGTGCCGGGCCGCCGATGTTCCGCCGCCCCCCACCAGACCCGGCCGCAGATCCGCAAGGCCCCGGCCCGGCGCCCCGTCCGTCCGCCGTTCCACCGCTTCCGACGACCGCGCGTGACCCCGGATTCCTCCGCCGCGGGCCTCGTACGGCCCCGCTCCGCGCCTCCGCGCGGTGCCCGGCCGGTGGACCAGGAGGCCCCGAATCCCGGGGCCCCGTACCATAGAGGTCAGCCGTGGCGCGTCAGCCCCGGCGGGGCGCATGAGGAAGACACCGCCCCTCACGAACGCCGCATCCCACGATCGAGAGAAGCGCCAGCCAGCATGCCCACCCGCCACGACATCCGTAACGTCGCCATCGTCGCCCACGTCGACCACGGCAAGACCACCTTGGTCGACGCCATGCTGAAGCAGGCCGGCGCCTTCGCCGCCCACCAGCAGGTCGACGACCGGGTGATGGACTCGAACGACCTGGAGCGTGAGAAGGGCATCACGATCCTCGCCAAGAACACGGCGGTCAAGTACCACCCGAAGGCAGGCGGCGCCCCCGTCACGATCAACATCATCGACACCCCCGGCCACGCCGACTTCGGTGGTGAGGTCGAGCGCGGCCTCTCCATGGTCGACGCGGTCGTGCTGCTGGTGGACGCCTCCGAGGGGCCGCTGCCGCAGACCCGGTTCGTGCTCCGCAAGGCCCTCCAGGCCCGGATGCCGGTGATCCTCTGCATCAACAAGACGGACCGCCCGGACTCCCGGATCGACGAGGTCGTCAACGAGACCTACGACCTCTTCCTGGACCTCGACGCCGACGAGGACCAGATCGAGTTCCCGATCGTCTACGCCTGCGCCCGGGACGGCGTCGCGTCGCTGACCAAGCCCGCCGACGGCACCGTTCCCGCCGACAGCGACAGCCTGGAGCCCTTCTTCTCCACCCTGCTGGAGTACGTCCCGGCCCCCGAGTTCGACGCCGAGGCCCCGCTGCAGGCCCATGTCACCAACCTCGACGCCGACAACTTCCTCGGCCGGATCGCCCTGCTCCGGGTCGAGCAGGGTGAGCTGCGCAAGGGTCAGAACGTGGCGTGGATCAAGCGCGACGGTTCCGTCGCCAATGTCCGCATCAGCGAGCTGATGATGACCGAGGCGCTGACCCGCAAGCCCGCCGAGGTGGCGGGCCCCGGTGATATCTGCGCGGTCGCCGGTATCCCCGACATCATGATCGGCGAGACCCTCGCCGACCCGGAGAACCCGGTCGCGCTGCCGCTGATCACGGTCGACGAGCCGGCGATCTCCATGACGGTCGGTACGAACACCTCGCCGCTCGTCGGCCGCGGTGGTACCGGCAAGGGCGCCGACAACAAGGCCGCGGTCAAGGACCGCAAGGTCACCGCGCGCCAGGTCAAGGACCGTCTCGACCGCGAGCTGGTCGGCAACGTCTCGCTCCGGGTCCTCGACACCGAGCGCCCCGACGCCTGGGAGGTGCAGGGCCGCGGTGAGCTGGCGCTGGCGATCCTGGTCGAGCAGATGCGCCGGGAGGGCTTCGAGCTGACCATCGGCAAGCCCCAGGTCGTCACCAAGGAGGTCGACGGCAAGGTCCACGAGCCCGTCGAGCGCATGACGATCGACGTGCCCGAGGAGCACATGGGCGCGGTCACCCAGCTCATGGGCGTCCGCAAGGGCCGGATGGACAACATGTCCAACCACGGCTCGGGCTGGGTGCGGATGGAGTTCGTGGTGCCGTCCCGCGGCCTGATCGGGTTCCGTACCGAGTTCCTGACCAACACCCGCGGTACCGGAATCGCCCACTCCATCCACGAGGGTCACGAGCCCTGGTTCGGCACGCTCACGACCCGTAACAACGGTTCGCTGGTCGCCGACCGCTCGGGTGCCGTGACGGCCTTCGCGATGACCAACCTCCAGGAGCGCGGCGTCCTCTTCGTGGAGCCGGGTACCGAGGTGTACGAGGGCATGATCGTCGGTGAGAACTCCCGCTCCGACGACATGGACGTCAACATCACCAAGGAGAAGAAGCTCACCAACATGCGCTCCTCCTCGGCGGACTCCTTCGAGGCGATCGTGCCGCCGCGCAAGCTCTCCCTGGAGCAGTCGCTGGAGTTCTGCCGCGACGACGAGTGCGTCGAGGTGACTCCGGAGTCCGTCCGGATCCGCAAGGTGAACCTGGACGCCCGGGAGCGCGCCCGCGCGGCCTCCCGCGCCAAGCACGGCTGACGCGGCCCCGCCCGCCCTCGCGGCGGGCGGTCACGGCCGGTGGTCGCAGGCCGGACGGAGCAGCGCTCCGCCGAGTCGGCACAGCCGGATGTGAGCAATAAGACATAAAGCACGAACCGGAACGGCTCGGGCGGTCCCCCAGGTTGGGGCCACCCGGGCCGTTTGCGTCTCGCGCGAGGGTGGAAGGCTCCCGGATTGGAGCGGCCCCGGGGGGCGTTCGTCAACGGGTTTTCGGATAGCGAATGTCCGACTATCGGGCGTAGCTCACCGGAAACCTGTATTAACAGTCCGTTTCGGGGGTGTCTGTCTGCGATCACTTTGTCCGGATTCTGAGCCTCCGGCCCCCGCTGATGTTGCCAAAACGAGATGCTTTAAGTGTGGTTTACGGCGCGAACTTACCCAATAGTTGGCTTCACTGAGCTCGGGTCAACGGGTCATGCGCTGTGGGGAGCGCCGACTCACGAGCACACGGGGTGCAGCTCTTCGCCGTCAGGGGTGTCGGCGGGTGTACTGCGCCCAGCCTTGCAGTGAACACGTGGACTCATGAGGAGGAACCCATGCGCGGTGCCACGAGCGCCAGCGGGGTCGGGTCGTCGCAGATGGTATGGGCGACCGGTTTCCAGCGCATTCCATCCCATCGCGCCGCTCCCGGCGGCGGACAGCGACTCTGAGCCCCGGTCAACCGCTCGGCTCGCGCTCCTGATGAGGGTGGGATCAATCCCTATAGACATCCATTGCTGCTGTTTTGCCCACGGCTAGCCCGTAGGCGGATGGTGAACCGGCCGTACCCGTGAGACGGGAGGCGGCCGGTATGCGGGGATCGTCGACCGGAGGCTGTGACGGTACGAGTACATCCACTCGGCCGTCCGGACCGCCGTGCGCAGGAACGCGGGTCACCCGACACCCGTGAATGGACACATCATGACCAGTCCAATCGAGACTGAGGGCGCTGACTCCTCCGTCGCCTTGGACAAGAACACCGCGACCGAGAAGGGCGCCGCAGGCGACGCCGTGACCGGCCGTTCGCCCGGCCAGCTGATGTGGGCGCGCTTCAAGCGCGACCGCACCGGCTTGATCTCCGCCGTCGTGGTGATCGCGTTCTTCGTCATCTCCGCACTGGCGCCGGTGATCTCGTGGCTGTACGGCAAGGACCCGTACACGCTCTACCCGGGCGAGGAGGGATACGAGGACATCCTCGACGACTTCTCCATGCCGATCGGCACCTTCGGCGGCGTCTCCGGGGAGTTCTGGTTCGGGGTCGAGCCCGACGTCGGCCGTGATGTGTTCACGATGCTGCTCTACGGCATCCGCACCTCTCTCTACATGGCGCTGGTCATCACCGTCCTGATGGTGCTCACCGGTGTGATCATCGGCATGGTGGCCGGGTACTTCGGCGGCAAGGTCGACTACTGGCTCAGCCGGATCACCGACTTCTTCCTGGCCTTCCCGCAGCAGCTGTTCTTCATCGCCTTCATGCCGGTCGTGACCGCGATGTTCGTCTCCCCGAAGGACGAGACGCCCACCTATCTGCGGGCCGTCGCGATCATCCTGGTGATGTGGTTCCTCGGCTGGATGGGTCTGGCCCGACTGGTCCGCAGCTCCGTCCTCTCCCTCCGGGAGCGGGAGTTCGTGGAGGCCGCCAAGGTCTCCGGCGCCTCGCGCTGGCGGATCGTCCGCAAGGAGATCCTGCCGAACATCGTGACCCCGATCCTGGTGCAGGGCACCTACATGCTGCCCAGCTCGATCCTGACCATCGCGTTCCTCTCCTATGTCGGAGTGGGCTTCGTGGAGCCGACCCCCGACTGGGGCCGGATGTTCGCCATCGGCGCCGAGAACTACGAACAGAACCCCGCGTTCATGTTCTTCCCCGGCATCGCCATGGTGGTCTTCATCCTCGCGTTCAACCTCCTCGGCGACTCGGTACGAGACGCGTTCGACCCCAAGACCGGACGGTGACGTCCCAGGGCGGGGGCCGCTGCCGCCCCCGCGCCGGGCAACCGGACGGCAGGCAGCACTTGATGAATGACAACGGACAGGTAGGTGCATCAAGCATCATGAAGCCACTTCGCTCACGTCCCGTGCGCGTCATAGCCGCCGCAGCTGTCGTCGGTTCCCTGGCGCTCACCGGCTGCTCCAGCAACGACGGCAAGACCAAGGACGAGTCCAAGTCCAAGAAGGACGCCGCGGCTCAGTCCAAGGCGGTCGAGTACGCCGACGCGGCGGGCTCCACCGGCCCCGCCGCCGAGGTCCCGGGCGCCAAGCCCGGCGGGTTCATCAATGTCTACATGCAGTCCAACATCAGCCACATGGACCCGGGCCAGATCTATGTGAGCGACGCCGGGCAGCTGTCCAACCTCATCCACCGCGGTCTGACCAACTGGAAGGAGGACGCCAACGGCAACCTGACCGTCGTCGGCGACCTCGCGACCGACGCGGGCAAGATGTCGGACGGCGGCAAGACCTGGACGTACACGCTGAAGGACGGCATCAAGGACGCCAACGGCAACCCGATCACCTCGGCCGACGTCCGCCACACCATCGAGCGGCTGTACGCGAAGTTCATCTTCGACGGCCCGACCTACGTCCAGAGCTGGCTCTCGGGCGACGAGTACCGCAAGGCGCTGCCGGACGGTCCGTACACGGGCAAGAGCCTGCCGGACACCGTGCTGGCCACCCCGGACGCGAAGACCATCGTCTTCAAGTTCCAGACCGCGCAGGGTGACCTGCCGCAGGCGCTGGCCATGCCGGGCTACAGCATCGTCCCCAAGAAGGGCGACACCAAGGAGAAGTACGACAAGGCTCCGGTCGCGCTCGGCCCCTACAAGATCGCCGAGTTCAAGTCGGGCAAGTCGCTCAAGCTGGTCAAGAACACCCACTGGGACCCGAAGACCGACTCCGTCCGCCACGCGTACCCGGACGGCTTCAACTTCAACCTCACGGTGGACCAGGCGAGCCAGACCAAGCGTCTGATCGCCGACCAGGGCGAGGCCAAGAACGCCATCCAGTTCACCGACTCGGTGGACGGCGCCATGATCAAGGACGTCGTCAGCAAGCCCGAGGTCAAGGCCCGCTCGGTGATGGGCTACCAGCCCTACGTCTGGCAGATGACCTTCAACCTCGACTCCGCGACCATGAAGGACAAGAAGGTCCGCGACGCCATCACCCACGCGCTTCCCAGCAAGCGGATGATCGGCGCCGACGGCGGTAGCTACGGTGGCGAGCTGGCCGGCGGTCTGATGGGCCCGACGCTCCCGGGCTACGACCCGAACTACGACCCGTACGGCAAGGGCAAGAAGCCGAACGGTGACCTGGCGACGGCCAAGAAGCTGCTCGCGGAGGCCGGCGTCAAGAGCGGCACCAAGCTCACCTACGCCTACTCCAACTCGCCGCGTGGCCAGAAGCAGATGCTGATCGTCAAGGAGACCCTCGGCAAGCTGGGCTTCGACGTCCAGGCCAAGGAGATCGACCGCGCGACCTTCTACGAGCAGATCGGCAAGGTCAAGAACCCGTACGACCTGTACATGACCGGTTGGGGCCAGGACTGGCCGTCCGCCTCCACCGTGATCACCCCCGTCTACGACGGCACCAAGGTCTCCGACGGCGGCTCGAACTACTCGCACATCAACGACCCCGAGGTCAACGCGGGTATCAAGAAGGCCCTGGCGCTTCCGCCGACCGAGGCCGCGGGTGAGTGGGAGAAGGTCCACAAGCGGATCGTCGAGCAGATCAACCCGGCCGCCCCGGTGTACTACGCCAAGCACATCCAGCTCTCCGGTTCCAACATCGGCGGTCTGCGGTACGACACCGAGGCGAGCTACATCGACATCAACAACCTGTTCCTGAAGAACCCGTAAGACCGGTTCGCTGACCCCGGTTCACGGTTGATCCCATGGGGGCGCGCGCCAGGCGGAGCGCGCCCCCACGGGCCACGTCTCACCCCCGCCGCCTTCGAAGAGAGCAGCCTCCCGCGATGCTTCAGTTCCTCATCCGCAGGTTGACCGGCGCCGTCATGATCATGTTCTTGATCGGCGCGTTCACGTTCTTCCTGTTCTACACAATCCCCCAGGACTTCGCCGAACTCGCCTGCGGAAAGACCTGCACGCCGGAGAACATCGCGATCATCCGCGAGAACCTCGGCCTCGACAAGCCCATCACCGCCCAGTTCTGGGAGTTCATGGGTGGCATCGTGACCGGACGCGACTTCGCCGTCGGCCACTGCCCGGCGCCGTGTCTCGGGGTCTCCTTCGACTCGGGCGACTTCGTCTGGGAGTCGATCGTCGACCGCTTCCCGCTGACCCTCTCGCTCACCATCGGCGGCCTGGTCGTCTTCCTGATCCTGGGCCTCGGCTCGGGCATGCTGGCCGCCTGGAAGCGCGGCACCCCCGTCGACAAGTTCGTCAGTGGCGCCTCGATGGTGCTCAGCTCCTTCCAGATCTACTTCCTCGGCCCGATCGTCCTCGGCATCTTCGTCTTCAGCACCGGCTGGATGGAGTTCCCGAAGTACACATCGCCCGCCGACGACCCCGCCGCCTGGTTCACCGGAATGCTCATTCCGTGGGCCGTGATGGCGACCATCTTCACCGCGCAGTACACGCGTATGGCGCGCTCGACCATGATCGAGCAGCTCCAGGAGGAGCACGTCCGCACCGCGCGCGCCAAGGGCATGCGCCAGCGGTACGTCTTCTTCCGCTACGCCTGGCGAGGCTCGCTCACGCCGATCGTCACGATCCTGGGCATGGACCTCTCCGCACTGCTGACCGGCGCCGTGGTCACCGAGTTCACCTTCGACCTGGCCGGTGTCGGCCGGCTCGCGGTGGAGTCGTCGCTGACCAAGGACCTGCCGATGACCATGGGCATCATGCTGTTCGGAGCGTTCTTCATCCTGATCCTGAACATCATCGTGGACATCGCCTACGCCTACATCGACCCGCGCGTGCGCCTCGCCTAGGAGAACGACCGTGACCACTCTGACCAAGACCGAGGGGACCCCGGCCCCGACCGGACCGGACGCCTTCCTCTCGGTGCGCGACCTGCGGGTGCGGTTCTCCACCGAGGACGGCATCGTCAAGGCCGTCGACGGGCTCTCCTTCGACGTCGAGCGCGGCAAGACGCTCGGTATCGTCGGCGAATCGGGTTCCGGGAAGTCCGTCACCAACCTGACGGTCCTCGGCCTGCACAGCAAGAAGACCACCGCCATCGACGGCGAGATCCACCTGGACGGCCAGGAGCTGCTCGGCGCGCCCGAGAAGGAGCTGGAGAAGCTTCGCGGCAACAAGGTCGCGATGATCTTCCAGGACCCGCTGACGGCGCTCTCGCCGTACTACACGGTGGGCCGGCAGATCGCCGAGCCGTACATGAAGCACACCGGCGCCTCCAAGAAGGAGGCGAAGGCCCGGGCCATCGAGATGCTCGCCAAGGTCGGCATCCCGCAGCCCGCGACCCGCTTCAACGACTACCCGCACCAGTTCTCCGGCGGTATGCGCCAGCGGGCGATGATCGCCATGGCGCTGATCTGCGACCCGGACCTGCTGATCGCCGACGAGCCGACCACGGCCCTCGACGTGACCGTCCAGGCCCAGATCCTCGATCTGCTCAAGGACCTCCAGCAGGAGTTCGGCTCCGCGATCATCTTCATCACCCACGACCTGGGCGTCATCGCCAATATGGCCGACGACCTGCTGGTGATGTACGCGGGCCGGGCCGTGGAGCGCGGCAGCGTCGAGGAAGTCCTGCGGACGCCCCGCCACCCCTACACCTGGGGTCTGCTCAGCTCGATGCCGCGGCTCAGCAGCGATGTCAACGAGGCACTCACTCCTATCCCCGGCTCCCCGCCCAGTCTGCTCAACCCGCCGCCCGGCTGCCCCTTCAACCCCCGGTGTGCCTTCAAGCACCAGGTGGACGGCGGTCTGTGCTCGGCCGAGCGCCCGTCGCTCCCCGCCGGGCGGGCCGCGGCGTGTCATCTGTCGGACGGGCAGAAGCAGTCCATCTTCATCGATCAGATCAAGCCCCGGCTGGGCTAGGGAGACGCAGAGACATGAGCGAGAACGTCACTCTGCCGAAGCAGCAGGGTTCGACCGACAAAGGCCCGGGCGGTGAGCCGCTGCTCTCCGTCGAGGGTGTGAAGATGCACTTCCCGATCTACGGGGGGTTCCCCTTCAAGCGGAAGGTCGGCGCCGTACGGGCCGTCGACGGCATCGATCTGACGGTGTACGAGGGTGAGGCCCTGGGTCTCGTCGGCGAGTCCGGCTGTGGCAAGTCCACCACCGGCCGACTGGTCACCCGGCTGCTGGAGCCCACCGAGGGCAAGATCGTCTACAAGGGCCAGGACATCGCCCACGCCGGGCGCAAGGAACTGGCACCGATCCGGTCCGAGATCCAGATGATCTTCCAGGACCCGTATTCGTCGCTGAACCCCCGGCAGACCGTCGGCTCCATCATCAAGAGCCCGATGGAGGTCAACGGGATCAACCCGCCCGGCGGCCGGGACAACAAGGTCCGTGAGCTGCTGGAGGTCGTGGGTCTCAACCCCGAGCACTTCAACCGCTTCCCGCACGAGTTCTCCGGCGGTCAGCGGCAGCGCATCGGTGTCGCCCGGGCGCTGGCGCTCCAGCCGAAGCTGATCGTCGCGGACGAGCCGGTCTCGGCGCTGGACGTGTCGATCCAGGCGCAGGTCGTCAACCTGCTCCAGAAGGTCCAGGACGAGATGGGGATCGCCTTCCTCTTCATCGCCCACGACCTGGCCGTGGTCCGGCACTTCTCGCAGCGCGTCGCGGTGATGTACCTGGGCAAGGTGGTGGAGGTCGCGGACCGCGACTCCCTCTACAACCGGCCCCGGCACCCGTACACCCACGCCCTGCTGTCGGCCGTGCCGGAGCCCGACATGGACGGCCAGGCGAAGGAACGCATCCGCCTCTCCGGCGACGTGCCCTCGCCGATCATGCCGCCGTCCGGCTGCCGGTTCCGGACCCGCTGCTGGAAGGCGCAGGACAAGTGCGCGACCGAGGAGCCGCCGCTGGTGCGGCTCTCCGGGAACGACGAGGGTCATCTGACCGCCTGCCACTTCCCGGAGGACCCGTCGACCGAGGCGCGGGCCGAGGACATCGTCCTCGACCCGGCGCTGGCCGCGCTGGAGGGCGCCGAGGCGGCGCCCGGCGGAAAGCCGGAGAAGAAGTAGGTACGCCGGTACGGCGACGGCCCCGGGACGCGCCCCGGCGGCGGGCCGGCGAGGACGGGCAGGGCGTCGATCTCCCGTACCAGCGCCTCGGTCCCCTCGCAGTCGTCCACGACGATCAGGAACGG